>JBGSZD010000210.1:0-3197 GCA_041750575.1 Thiobacillus sp.
GCCGTCTACTGCAACGCCGTCGGCGCCTCCGCCATCAAGCAGCTGCTGGCGCGCGGCATCCAGCCGCTGAAAGTCGAGGAAGGCACGCTCATCGACACCCTGCTGGGCGAACTGAACCAGAGCCTCGCGAACAACCCGCCGGCCTGGATGGTGAAGCAGATCAAGCGCCAGAACGCGGGCGACCGCTTTGGTTCGATGGCGGATGAAGGGTGGGAAGAATGATCGAAACCCAAGCCCGGGTGGTCTCCATCGCCAGCGGCCAGGCCTGGGTCGAAGCCTCGTCGCAGCAGGGCTGCGCGGCCTGCCAGTCGCACAGCAGCTGCAGCGTGTCCGGCCTCGGCAAATACTTCAGCCGCAACAAGCCGCCGGTGGCGGTGCCCTGCGATCTGGCGGTGCAGCCGGGCGACAGCCTGGTATTGAGCCTGGCCGAATCCGACCTGCTGCGCGCCGGGCTCCTGGCCTATCTGCTGCCCACCGTACTGTCGGTGCTCGGTGCCATCGCCGCTTCACTTTCTGGCCTGGGCGATGCCGCCGCGGCCGCTGCCATGCTGGCGGGCTTTGCCGCCGGCATGGCCATTGCCCGCGTGTTTGCCCGTGCGCCGTATTTTCATGTTTCACGCATTGCCCCTTCCGACCCATCCCTTCAAGGAGAACCCCATGACTGAAACCGCAACCACCGAACGCGACCCCATCCTGGACACCGATTTCATCAAGGAGATGGTCAAGCAGATGCGCGCCATCGACAGCTACGGCACGTACGACGGCTGGCCGGTGGAACGCATCCTTGCGCCCTACATCCTGAACAAGGATCAACGCCGTCAGATTCCGGTGATCGGCGACCCGGACGAACAGACGCTGTCACGCGTCAGGGCGTTCTACAACGCCATTGCCACGCTGATCGAAAAGGAATGTGGGCTGATGTCCGTGCCCATGCTGAACATCACCCACGAAGGTTTTGGCCGCGCGTTCATTACCACGGGCAAGCTGGTGGTGATGGATCGCGTCGTGCGCGATGTGCATCGCTACGGTTATGAAAGCCTGTCCAAGATGAAGGACGAAGCCGACAAGCTGCTTTCCGTGGCGCTGCAAATCATCGGCGCGCACCGGGATGTCGCTGAACTGTAAGCGGGTGCGGACATGAACGAAGACGAACTGAAAAACCTCGACCGCGAGGTCAAGAAACTCAAGCGCATCGCCAGCGAGTGGGCGTCGCAACTGCACGACCTAGTGGAAGACCGCCTGCCTGCCGGCTACGAGGACATCCACCCGATCGCGCAATCGACTTACGACGCCTGCAAGACCTGGGCCGATGCCAACGCCCGCCTCACCGCGGCGCAGAAAGGCAGCTGACATGGACCCCATTACCGGACTCACCCGCGGCGGCGCGGCATGGACGCCGACCTTTCTGGTCGAACTCAACCAGAAGACCTGCATCGGCTGCGGCCGCTGCTACAAGGTCTGCCCGCGCGACGTGTTCGACCTGATCGAGCGCGAGGCCGACGACGACTCGTATGACGATGACGACGAGGACAACAACATGGTCATGTCGATCGCCAACGCGCTCGACTGCATCGGCTGCGGCTCCTGTGCACGCGTCTGCCCCAAGCAGTGCCACACCCACCAGTCCCTGCCCCTCAACGCCTGAGGTTTGCCATGCCAAGACCTGAAAAACACGTATTCATCTGTACCCAGGCGCGGCCGGCGGGACACCCGCGCGGCTCGTGCGCCGAGCGCGGCTGCCGCGAGGTACAGGACGAATTCCTCTACCAGTATCAGCAGCGCCAGTGCTTCGACAAGATCGCCGTCACCCTCACCGGCTGCATCGGCCCGTGCGGCATGGGGCCGAATGTATTGGTCTATCCCGAGGGCATTCTCTACAGCAATGTGAAAGTGTCCGACGTCAACACCATCTTCGACCAGCACCTGCTGGGTGGCCAGCCGGTGGACAGCCTCAAGGCGCCGGCGGAAATCTGGTGAGCCGAACATGGCGCTGCCCGAATCCTGGCTGACAACCGCCGAGCAGTTGTGCGACGTGCTACTCAAGGAAGCCGCGCGCTATGGCGCCGATCCGCTGCCCGCCATCCTGCTGCAGGACGCGGTTTTCTGCGAAATCGTCGATCGCGCCAGCGACCTGCCGGGCTATGAAGGCACCTGGCGCGACCGGCATGGCAGCCGGTGCGGCAGTCTCATCATCAACAGCGACGGCAGTTATTACGCCGAATACGATGTGCTCACGCCGCACCCCGACAAGCCGGACTGGTTTGTCGAGGCCGTCACGGTGTGGGGGCGCAACGGCGTGGTGAAGGCGGAACCGCGCCTGCTGGCCGCGGTGTGACGGAGGGGTTGCCATGGATATGCCGTCCGATCTCCGTCTCATCCTCGTGCACAAGCAGAAAACCAGCGGCCGTCTGCGTTTTCTGCGCCTGCCGCACGGCACCGTGGCTTTCACGCCGCTGCCGCCCTTGTCCGACCTGATGGAGCACGCGGCCTCGCCGCAGGTGGTGCATCACCCGGCGGCAATCATCCAGGCAGCCGAAAGCAGGCTCGGCCTGCCCGCCGGCAGCCTGATGCACGAGCCGGAATTCCAGGCCACGGTGGATACGCCGGACGGCCCGGTCGCGATGCACTTGGCCAGCTTCACCACCATCGATCCACCCTTCGACGAAGTTGCAGCGCTGGGCGGAAAATTCATCGCCATCACCGAAGCCGCGGGCGGCATGCCGGTGGAAATGGACCTGCTGCGGTACGCCTACGAGGTGCTGCTCGGATGACAGGCGATGAACAAATCTACTGCGCGAGCCGGATCAGGGCTTGGGCGGTGCTCGAAATCCTCATGTACCCAAAAGCACATTCCGGTTTCTGCGCGCCGTCCGCACCCTGCTGCGACTCGCTCGCTACGATTTTTTCACCGCCTTCGCGCCCAGTTTTCAAGGAGAACAACCATGTCTCTCAACCGTCGTGATTTCATGAAGCTCGGCCTCGGCGCCTGCCTGCTGCCTGCCGTGGGCTGCTCGCGCGCCGAGGCCGTGGTGAGCGAGGAGATGTTCGTCTTCGGCACGCTGGTTGCGGTGGACGTGCTGTCGCGCGACACCGAAGCCGCACGCGCCGCCATCGCCGATGTCTCGCACACCTTCACCCGGCAGAACCGCGACTGGCATGCATGGAAGCCGGGCGCGCTCGGCGACCTCAACCGCGCC
>JBGSZD010000211.1:0-2645 GCA_041750575.1 Thiobacillus sp.
CTGGACGAAGAGACCCGCGGCATGGGGACCACCGACTACAACTACGACCTGATCCGCTAACGCGGAAAGGGCCAAGAGACAAGGTGCAAGGCTCAAGGGCGTTTTCTTGAATCTTGCATCTTGAACCTTGAGTCTGGAGAACCCGAATGGCCAACATCATGATTCGACGCGGTGCCGCAGGCGAGTACGTGTTCTACCTGCCCAAGCGCGACCTGGAAGACACCATCACCTCGATGGAGTTCGACCAGGCCGACAAGTGGGGCGGGGAGATCAAGCTCAACAACGGCGGCGCCTACTACGTCGACCCAATGCCCGCGCCGCCCAAGCTGCCGATTTCCGTACGCGCCAGGCGCATGGACGCAGCCGAATGAACTGAAAGGAAACATCATGGCACTCAAAATCGTTGCCGAACTCTGCACCGCCTGTGCCGACTGCGAACCGGATTGCCCCACCGCATCCATCCGCATCAAGAAGGGCGTGTACATCATCAACCCGGATACCTGCACCGAATGCGACGGAGACTACGACACGCCGAAATGCGTCCAGCTCTGTCCGATCGACAACTGCATCGTTCCGCTGGTGGCTTGATGCGTTTTTCTCCCTCTCCCGCTTGTGGGAGAGGGTTGGGGTGAGGGCGACCTCCCCCGTTTGAACAGGAGCGTGTGACATGACCACCATCACCCAGGGCGCAGCCCTGCGCATTGCACTCGCCGCCCGTGTCCTCGAAGGCGTCGATACGCGCGAATTCACGAAGTGGGTTGTCAAGAAGCTCGGCTTGCCTGTGAACGAAGCCAAGCTTTCCGGCCTCACCGTCACCGACCTCAAGCAGGCGCTGACGGCCGAGGAAACGCAGGAAACCTCCATCGAAACCGACGTCGACATGGAATCGCTGAAGCTGGCCGTGCGCTATCTGTGGGGCGAGGACGTCGATGCCGACGACGACCTGCCGGCCATCGAAGCCTACGCCGAGGGCGACATGCCCGGCAGCCTGCGCGTCGCCGTGGCGTCGAACAGCGACGAGAACCTGGACGGCCATTTCGGCTCCGCCCTGCGTTTTCTGATCTATCAACTGAGCAAGGACGAAATCCGCCTGGTGGCGGTGCGCCCCACGCTGGAAGCGGACCTGGCCGAAGACAAGAACGCGGCCCGCTCCGCGCTCATCAACGATTGCCAGGTCGTCTACGTGCAGTCGGTGGGCGGACCCGCTGCCGCCAAGATCGTGCGCGCCGGCGTGCATCCCATGAAATATCCGCAGACCGGTCCGGCGCGCGAAGTCATCGCCCGCCTGCAATCCATCCTCGATGCGCCGCCGCCGTGGCTGGCGAAGATTCTTGGCGTCGAAGCCAAGAGCCTCAGCAAGTTCGCCGAGGAGGAGGAAGAGGAACTCGACGCATGATTCCGCGCGAGACCCTCAGCCACATCGCCGATGCCGCGTCGGAATTCCAGTTCCTCGACGACAGCACGCTGGATTTATTGCGTGGCAAGTGGCCCGGCCTGCACTTTGCCCTGTGCGGCGACGACGACGTGCCGGCACGCCTGTCGCCGGTGCTGGAGCGGCCCGGCTTCAACGTCTATCTGGTCAACGGCAGCGAACACTGCCTGACGCTGACCAACGATCCCGAAGTGGCGATCGGCGTGGTGCTGGCGTGGATGGACGAGGAGTAGCATGTAGGGCGAGAGACGCAATGACGGCTTGCTTATTGATTCGGCACGATGAAGTTTGAAGTTTCGTCATTCCGGCGAAAGCCGGAATCCAGCGTGATTAACTGGACCCCGGCTTTCGCCGGGGTGACAGAAATAAACTTCATCGTGCCGAATCAATAGTGCTTCGTTAGAAACCAGGAATATCGCCATGCCTACTCGCCTGTTTAATTTCTTGACGTGTCTGCTTCTGGCGCTGCTTTCTCCCGGCGCTTTCGCCGCCGACGTGCAGGTCGCCGTCGCGTCCAACTTCACCGCGCCGATGCAGGCTATCGCCGCAGAATTCGAGAAAGCCACCGGCCACCAGGCAAAGTTGTCCTTCGGTTCCACCGGCAAGTTCTACGCCCAGATCAAAAACGGCGCGCCCTTCGATGTACTGCTTGCTGCCGACGACGAAACCGCGGCCAAGCTGGAAAAAGAAGGACTCGCGGTAAGTGGCAGCCGCTTCACCTATTCAATCGGCCAGCTGGCGCTGTGGTCGGCCAAGCCCGGCTATGTGGACGACAAGGGCGCCGTGCTGAAGCAGGGCGCATTTGCACATTTGGCGCTGGCCAACCCCAAACTTGCGCCCTACGGCGCAGCGGCGCTTGAGGCCATGAACAAGCTCGGCCTGCTGGCGGCGCTGCAGCCGAAATTCGTGCAGGGCGAGAACATCGCCCAGACCTTCCAGTTCGTTAGCTCCGGCAACGCCGAACTCGGCTTCGTCGCCCTGTCCCAGGTTGTCGAGGGCGGCAAACTCAAAAGCGGTTCGGCATGGCGCGTGCCGCCAAACCTGCATGCGCCCATCCGCCAGGACGCGGTCATTCTAGCGCGCGGCAAGGACAACCCCGCCGCGCTGGCGCTGATGAAGTACCTGAAGGAAGACAAGGCCCGGGCTATCATCAAGGCCTATGGCTACGCGTACTGATTTCCTGCCGTGCTGAGCGACACCGACTGGAGCGCGA
>JBGSZD010000212.1:0-6940 GCA_041750575.1 Thiobacillus sp.
CGCACCGGCGCGGATGCAGCCGTAGCCGGCGACGATGGCCGGCGCACGCGCATGGCTGATCAGTTCGGCGAGCGCCCTGAAGGACTCCGATCCGCTATGGGCTAAAGCCCATGCGGAATCGTATGCATCGGTCGAAGCAGCGAGTGCGACACCGGGCGCCGGAAAGTGGAGCTGGTCGAGCACGCCAGAATCAATGCTGTCCTTCTGCACGTTGTAGGGAATCGACAGCAGCACCGGGCCGGGGTTGCGCCCGAGCAGCGCCTGTGTCGTCTGG
This sequence comes from Thiobacillus sp., assembly GCA_041750575.1. GTDB lineage: Bacteria > Pseudomonadota > Gammaproteobacteria > Burkholderiales > Thiobacillaceae > Thiobacillus. The sequence goes on from JBGSZD010000212.1 coordinate 275, forward strand.
TTCAGCACCTGGCCGAGGTAGTCGGTGCGCTCGACCAGCCGGCGGTAGCGCGTGATCGGCGCGAACAGCGCGCACTGGTCGATAGTGCCGCCTTCGCCCGCGCTTTCCTGCAGCCCGCCGCGGCCGAAGATGTAGGTCGAGGTTTCGCCCGTGATCGCCAGTACCGGCAGGCGTTCGGCGAACGCATTGGCGATGCCGGTGATGAGGTTGGTCGCGCCCGGCCCGGCGGTGGCGATGCACGCCGAGGGCTTGTGCGCGAGGCGCGCGTAGCCGCCCGCCATGAAGGCCGCGCCCTGTTCGTGCTTGACCAGCACGCTCTTGATCTTCGAATCGTGCAGGCGGTCGTAGATCGGCAGCACGTGCCCGCCGGGCATGCCGAAGATGTGGTCGATACCCAGGCGTTCCAGATACCGGACGATCAGTTCGCTGACGGAAATATTCATGTGCTTGTTATGGCGTTTTGCGGCCTCGCTCCGCCGGTGCGCTGCGGCGCAGCCGGAAGACCGGGATTTGAGCACAAGATGCCGTGCGGGAAAACCTTGGGTGGTGCGTGGGATAGTGTGCGCGGATTGCGGGGTGCGATCACGCTGCGTCCACCAAAGGGCCGACGCAGCGGTTCATCGGACTCAGGCGTGCGCCAGTCGCCGCTCGATTTCGTGGAAGGTGTGGGCCACCTCGGTGGTTTCGACGGCGACGCCCAGCTGCTTGGATAGTTGCGTCAGCGACAGCAGGCCGCGCACCATCTGCCGACCGTTCACGTTTTCGATCACCAGCGCGTGCTGGCGGCCGCGCGCCTTGAGCGTTTCCAGCACGTGGCCGACGCGGGCGTGGGCGACGTCCTCGTAATCGACGGCTTCCAGCCGATCCACCGGGGTCATGATGTCGCCCACCAGCACTTCGTCGCGACGGATGCCGCGGCTTTGCACCACCTGCATAGGCTTTTCGCCATGGATGTCGGTGCTGGTGATCAGGCCCGCCACATGATCCGCGCCATCCATGACGAACAGCAGTTTCACCTTGCGGCGGTGCATGCGCTCTTCCGCCTGTTTGATGCTGTCGCCGGGGGTGGCGATGAACGCGGTCAGGCGGCGGAAATCGGTCATCACGTCGAGCGCCGGATTATCGAGATCGACGCGGTCCGGCAACACGCAGGCGGGACGCAGCAGGCCGGAGGATTTGTCGAGATTGCGGGAAGATAAACGGGTAAAGGACATGGCGGTTTCCTGGTCACGGTTCCGAAAGGCTATCCACGTTCTTGTGAGTGGATGGGCGCGAGTTGACAATCCTGTTCCTGGCCGCCGCGTCTGTCCATTCAAGATTTTTTAGGCGGACATAAATGTTCCTGTTTGCGCCCTGTATTGGGTCCGGCCTCAGTCCGCCAGCACCCGTGCGTGAAAGCCCAGATGCTCGCCGATGAAGCTGGCGATGAAGTGGTAGCTGTGGTCGTAGCCGTCCTGCATGCGCAGCGCGAGCGGGATGCCGCGTGCGGCGCAGGCGGCTTGCAGGTGCTGCGGATAGAGTTGCTCGGCCAGGAATTCGTCGGCGGTGCCGTGGTCGATCAGCGCGGGCGGCAGCGGCGCACCGGCCTTCACCAGACAGGTTGCGTCCCAGGTTTCCCAGGCTTTTTTATCGTTGCCGAGATAGGCGCCGAAGCAGCCTTGCCCCCAGGGTGAAACGACCGGGTGGCAGATCGGAGCGAAGGCGGAGACCGAGGCATACATGCCGGGATTCTTCAGCGCGCAGACGAGCGCGCCGTGGCCGCCCATCGAATGGCCACTGATGGCGCGCTTGCCGGGGGCCGCCGGAAAATGCGCTTCAATCAGTGCCGGCAATTCGCGGGTGACGTAGTCGTACATCCGGTAATGCGTGGCCCACGGCGCCTGCGTGGCGTCGACGTAGAAGCCCGCGCCTTTGCCGAGATCGTAGCGCTCGGGCACGTCCGGCACGGCGTCGCCGCGCGGGCTGGTGTCGGGCATGACGAGGATGAGGCCGAGTTCGGCGCAATAGCGCTGCGCACCGGCTTTCACCCGCACGTTGTCGTCGGTGCAGGTCAGCCCGGACAGCCAGTACACCACCGGCAACTTCTGCGTGGCGGCCTGCGGCGGCAGGTAGACCGAGAAGGTCATCGTGCAATGGCAGGCAACAGACTCATGCTGCCAGCGTTCGAGCCAGCCGCCGAATTCCTTGATTCGTTCAACCTGTTTCATGGCCACCTCAGAAAATGATGACCGAGCGGATGCTCTTGCCTTCATGCATCAGGTCGAAGGCGCGGTTGATGTCGTCGAGCGGCATGGTGTGGGTGACCAGCGGATCAAGCACGATCTTGCCGTTCATGTAGTTTTCAACGTAGCCCGGCAGTTGCGAACGGCCTTTCACGCCGCCGAACGCCGTGCCTTTCCAGGTGCGGCCGACGACGAGGTTGAACGGCCGGGTGCGGATTTCCTGCCCGGCGCCAGCCACGCCGATCACGGTCGAGACGCCCCAGCCCATGTGCGTGCATTCAAGCGCGTCGCGCATCACGTTCACATTGCCGATGCACTCGAACGAATAATCGACGCCGCCGTTGAAGTGGTCGCGGATGTATTCCGACACCGAGCCGTTCACGTCCCTGGGGTTCAGGAAGTCGGTTGCGCCGAGCATCTTCGCCATCTCGAATTTGTCAGGGTTCAGATCGATCGCGAGGATGCGCTTGGCCCGCGCCATGACCGCGCCTTGAATGCACGAGAGGCCGATACCGCCGAGGCCGAACACGGCCACTGTCGAGCCGGGTTCGACCTTCGCGGTGTTCAGCACCGCGCCGATGCCGGTCGTCACGCCGCAACCGAGCAGGCAGACCTTGTCGAGCGGTGCCTCCGGGTTGATCTTGGCGAGCGCGATTTCCGGGACCACGGTGTATTCTGAGAACGTCGAGCAGCCCATGTAGTGGAAGATCGGCGTGCCGTTTTTCGAGAAGCGCCGAGTCTTGTCGGGCATGTAGCCGGTCCACACGGTCGCTGCGATCGACTGGCACAGGTTGGTCTTGGGCGAATGGCAATACTCGCAGTGACCGCATTCCGGGATGTAAAGCGGAATCACGTGGTCGCCCGGCTTCAGCGTTTTCACGCCGGGACCGCACTCCACCACGATGCAGCCGCCTTCGTGGCCGAGGATGCAGGGGAAGGCGCCTTCCGGATCGTCGCCCGACAGGGTGAACGCGTCGGTGTGGCAGACGCCGCTGGCGACGACCTGCAACAGCACTTCGCCCTCGCGCGGGCCTTCGACGTCGACTTCCTCGATCGACAGAGGCTTCTTGGGTTCCCAGGCTACGGCGGCACGGGCTTTCATGGGCAGGCTCCTTGGTGGATGTCTCGATTATTCAAAACTGTCGCGATGATGCCGAACTTCCCGGACGGCAGCAACGCAGCGCGCAAGATTCAGCTAGTTTGTTGCAGCAGTTTCTGGAACGCGGCTTCAAACAGTTTGACGCCGTCGTCCTGCAGGGTATTGCCGACCATCTCCATATCAATGCCCAGTTGCGCCAGTCCGGTCAGTTGCGCTTCCGCCTCGGCGATGCCGTCTTCCACCCGCAACGCCGGCTTGCCGTGGTCGCGCAATGCGGCGAGCGTCTTGTCCGGCAGCGTGTTGATGGTTTCCTCGCCGATCAGCGGTTCGACGTACAGCAGGTCGTGGTAATCCGGATTTTTCACCCCGGTGCTTGCCCACAACAGGGTTTGCGATCGCGCGCCCCGTTGCGTCAGCGCGACGAAACCTGCGCCGTGAAACGTTTCCAGATAACTTTGATAGGCGAGCTTGGCCATCGTCACCGCCGCCTTGCCGCGCAGCGACAGCGCTTCCTGCGTGGCAATCGAAGTCAACTGGGCGTCGACCAGGGTGTCGACACGCGACAGGAACAGGCTCGCCACCGCGCGGCTGGCGCGCACGTCTCCGCCGGCCTGGGCACGGGTGGCGAGGCCGCGGATATAGGCGTCGAATACTGCCTGCGTCTGCTCGATGGAAAACAGCAGGGTGACGTTGACGTTGATGCCGAGCGCCGTCAGCGCCTCGAACGCGCCGACCCCTTCGGGCGTGCCCGGCACCTTGACCAGCAGATTGCGGCGATCCACCGTGGAGGACAGGCGTTTTGCTTCCTCCACGGTGCGCGCGGTGTCGTAGGCCCAGCGCGGCGCGACTTCCAGGCTGACATAGCCGTCCTTGCCGCTGCTGGCTTCGAACGTGGGCAGCAGCAGGTCGCAGGCCGCCTGGATGTCCGGGATGACCAGCGCTTCGTAGCGGCGTTCGGCGTCCGGTTCGGTGGTTTTCAGGCTCGCCAGGTCGTCGGCATACCAGGGGCTGGTGGCGAGGGCGTTCTGGAAGATGGACGGATTCGAGGTCACGCCCGACACGCCGTCCTCGGCGATCAGCTTCTCCAGAATGCCGTCATGGATCAGGCTGCGAGACAGGTTGTCGAGCCACAGGCTCTGACCGAGGGTGGCGACGTGCTGCGTGGTGTTCATGGGCAATCCTCGATTGGGGAAGATGTTCAGGATAGAACAGCCACGTGACAGCAAGTTCACCGGGCGCCGGCCACCGGTGCCCGAAGCCGCGCCTGTGCTAGACTTCGGCGCATTCTTGGCTCTGCCAGCCCCATTTCTTTTCCAGGTTATTCACATGTCAGGCAGCACACTCGGCAAACTGTTCTGTGTCACCGTGTTCGGCGAATCGCACGGTCCCGCCATCGGTTGCGTGGTCGACGGTTGCCCGCCGGGTATGGCGCTGGCCGAAGCAGACATCCAGCATGACCTCGACCGCCGCAAGCCCGGCACCTCGCGCCACGTCACCCAGCGCCAGGAATCCGACACGGCGGAAATCCTCTCCGGCGTTTACGAAGGCCAAACCACCGGCACGCCGATTGCGCTCTTGATCCGCAACGAAGACCAGCGCAGCAAGGACTACGGCAACATCGCCGACACCTTCCGCCCCGGTCATGCAGACTACACCTATACGCAGAAATACGGCTTCCGCGATCCACGCGGCGGCGGTCGGTCGTCGGCGCGGCTCACCGCGCCCATCGTCGGCGCCGGTGCCATCGCCAAGAAATGGCTGAAGGAAAAATACGGCATCGCCGTGCGCGGCTACATGAGCGCGCTCGGCCCGATCGACCTGCCTTTCGAATCGTGGGACGAGATCGACAATAACGCCTTCTTCTCGCCCAGCGCCGCCATCGTGCCCGAGCTCGAAACCTACATGGACGCGCTGCGCAAATCGGGCGATTCGGTCGGCGCGAAAATTACCGTCGTCGCCGACAACGTGCCGCCCGGCTGGGGCGAGCCGCTGTACGACAAGCTCGACGCCGACCTCGCGCATGCGCTGATGGGGCTGAACGCCGTCAAGGGCGTGGAAATCGGCGACGGCATGGGGGCCGCGCGGCAGAAAGGCACCGAGCACCGCGACGAAATCACGCCGGACGGTTTTCTTTCCAACCACGCCGGAGGCGTGCTCGGCGGCATCTCATCGGGCCAGGCCGTCGTCGCCCACGTTGCGATCAAGCCTACTTCGTCGATGCGCCTGCCCGGCCGTTCCATCGACCTGCACGGCCAACCTATCGAGGTCGTGACCCACGGCCGTCACGATCCCTGCGTCGGCATCCGCGCCACGCCGATTGCCGAGGCGCTGATGGCGATCGTGCTGATGGACCATGCGCTGCGTCACCGTGCGCAGTGCGGCGACGTTGCGAGCGGAACGCCGATGGTGCCCGGCTCGGTCGCCTAGGACGCGCGCATGCCGAACAGGAGTGCGCTGCTGATCCGCTGGTTCCTGCTGGGCGTGTTGCTGTGCGGCGTTGCCGGGCGTGCTGCCGCCGCTTCGCCGATGGCCATCATCGAGAGCGAGATCGCCGCCCATCCGCAGCAGACTGGCATCCACATTCTCGACACCGGCGAGCAGGCCTTGCGGGCGCGCGCCTGGCTCGCCGATCACGCACAGCGTTCGATCGAGGTGCAGTACTTCATCTGGAGCACCGACAACATCGGCATCCTCGCCACCGAGGCGCTGCTGCGTGCGGCCGAGCGCGGGGTGAAAGTGCGCGTCATCGTCGACGATCTGCTGATCGACGCGCCCGACAAATCGCTGCTGGCGTTGGCCAAGCACCCCAACGTCGACATCCGCATTTACAACCCGCAGCACCATGTCGGCACGCCGTTCTACAAGCGCGCGCTCAACGTAGTGACGGATTTTCGCGGCGTGAATCAGCGCATGCACGACAAGACCCTCATCGTCGACGGCCAGGTGGCGATCACCGGCGGCCGCAACATGGCGGACGAGTATTTCGACTACGACCGCGAATACACCTTCCGCGACCGCGATGCGCTGGTGATGGGCGAGGCGGTGAAAACGATGCGGGCGAACTTCGATACCTTCTGGGCGAGCAAGCTTGCTGTGCCGGTGGAGTCGCTCTACGACGGCTGGGGCCTGATGCAGAAAAACGTGAAAGTCGGCGACGCCGAGGTGCAGCAGATCTATCGCGAGCTGCATGCCTATGCCGACAAGCCTGAGAACTTCGCGCCCTCGGTGCGCGCCGCCATCGACGCCACGCCGGCCGCGTTCGAGCGGCTGGCACGCGAGATGGCGTGGGGGCGGGTCGAGTTCATCCATGACACACCCGGCAAGAACGGCAAGCGCTGGCTGCTG
>JBGSZD010000213.1:0-3146 GCA_041750575.1 Thiobacillus sp.
GCGGATCGGAGTCCTTTAGGGCGCCGCCACCGCGCGGCGCCAGCGTCAGGTTCTGCACGATCAGGTTGGCACCGTTGATCTGCACCCAGGGCACATCGTCGCCGGTTTTGGCGCGCACCATAGCAAAGCGGTAGCGCAAGCCAGCAGCCAGCGTGCCGGTCGGCAGTTCGAAATTGCGCGGGCTCTTGATCACGCGCAGCAGATTGGTCAGCCGCACGCCCTCGAGTCCGAGTTCGCCCGTGGACGCAATGGGATTCAGTCCGACGTCGCCTTTCCACTTGAGGGTGCCGCCCTGCTCGGGCAGCTTGGCGGCGATCAGGTAATCGCCGCGATCCTCGGGCAGGGTCGAGAGGCCATCGAGCTCGATGCCGAGCGGCGCCAGCGCCGCCTTGAAAGGCTGGCCCGGACGGTTGGCATCGGTGTACTCGACGTTGCCGTTGGCGATCCGGATGTGCTCGATCAACACTCGCGCCATGCTGTCGGACGGCGGCTCCTTGTCCTCGTTGAGCTTGTCGATCAGAGCGGTCCAGTTCAGCTTGCCGCCGCGCCGGACTTCCAGCGTGGCGTGCGGACGCTCAAGCTGGATGTCCTGAATGCGCCAAGCCCAGCGTAACAAGCCGGTGGTGTCGACGTTGACGTAGAGCCGGTCGAAGCTGGCCAGCGGTGCGCCGTTGTGTTCGGCCAGCTTGAGGCCATCGACCGTGGCTTCGAGGGTGAGGGGATTGAACTTGACCTGTTGTGCGCTCAACTGGCTGGCAAGTTTGTTCTCACCGACCCAAGGCAGCAGCTTCTGCGCCAGCGGGTTGACGAAAAAGAAGCCGAAAACCAGATACAGGCCAAATAGTCCTGCCGCAATCAAGAACGGCAGGCTCAAGGCAGTTTTGACGACACGTCCCCACATGTTGCTACCCCCTTAAAAACATTTATTCGCGGATCAATCGGCGTTTTGCATGACTTCGCGAATCACCTTGAATATTTCGCGGTAGGCTTTCGGCGGTTTGCTGCGCGCCGCCTCGTCGCGCGCGTTGCGGATGAGTTGCCGCAGGTGGGTGGCGTCGGCGTCCGGGTGCTGGTTCAGGAATAGCGTCAGCGCCTCGTTGTCGGCGATGAGCCGGTCGCGCCATTTCTCGGCCTGGTGCAGCTTGGCATTTTCCGCCGCGGAGACACCGTTGAAGATATCGAGCTGGGCTTGAATGGGCGCCGGATCGATGCCGCGCATCAGCTTGCCGATGTATTGCTTCTGCCGACGCAGCGCGCCGTTCTGGGTAATCTTGCGGCAGGCGGCGACGGCGCTGCGCAGTTCTTCCGGCAGCTCGATGCGCTTGAACTGGGCGTCGGGCAGCTTGACCAGGATTTCGCCGAGTTCCTGCAAGGCTTCGACCTCACGTTTTTGCTGGCTTTTGCTGGGGCCGTCGTAGACCTCGTCGGGGTCGAATTCCAGCTCGGCATCGGGGTCGATCAGGCGCACGGTGAGGCTTTCGGTTGCTGTTATTATCGCCATTGTAGTTTCTGCCTCTTCAAAACGTGCTCGCCCCCACTTTCCTTTTGTAAATTTCGACATGTCCCGCTCCCAATTCAGCTATACCCGCGAACAGCTCATTGCCCTCTCCCGGATCGTCATCGAGCATGCCGCCAAACAGGGCGCCACCGCGGCCGACACCGAAATTTCCGAAGGCGTCGGCCAGAATGTCAGCGTGCGCCAGGGCGAAATCGAGACCATCGAATACAACAAGGACAAGGGCGCCGGCGTCACCGTTTATGTCGGCCTGCGGCGCGGCCATGCCTCGACTTCGGATTTGTCGGAAGCCGCGCTGAAAAGCGCGGTGGAGAAGGCATTGACCATTGCGCGCTTCACCGCCGAGGACGACTGTGCCGGCCTGCCGGATGCCGACAAGCTCGCGCGGGAAGTGCCTGACCTCGATCTGTATCACCCCTGGTCGCTCACCGTGGAAGAGGCGGCCGAGCGCGCCAAGACCTGCGAAGCGGCGGCCCTGGCCGTAGACAAGCGGCTGACCAACTCCGAAGGCGCGGGCGTCAGCCTCCACACCTCGCAATTCGTCTATGCCAACAGCCTCGGCTTCTGCAACGGTTATGCCGGCTCGCGCCACGGCATGTCGGTCGCCGTCATCGGCGAAGACAAGGGCGGCATGCAGCGCGATTACTGGTACACCAGTGCCCGCAATGCAAACGATCTGGACTCCGCCGAAACTGTCGGCCGCATCGCCGGCACCCGCACGGTGCGACGACTCAACGGCCGCAAGCTCGACACCCGCACTTGCCCGGTGATCTTCGAAGCGCCCATCGCCACCGGCCTGATCGGCAATTTCGTCGCGGCCGTCTCCGGCGGAAGCCTTTACCGCAAGTCGTCGTTCCTGCTCGACAGCCTGGGCCAGCAGGTATTCGCTCCGCAGGTGTGCATCCGCGAGGCGCCCTTCATGTCGTCCGCGCTCGGCAGCGCGCCCTTCGACAGCGAAGGCGTGGCCTGTCTCGATCGCGACATCGTCAAGGACGGCGTGCTGCAGGGTTACTTCCTCTCGACCTATTCGGCGAAGAAGCTCGGTATGACGACGACCGGCAATGCGGGCGGCAGCCACAACCTGATCGTCGCGCCCGGCGAGCACGACCTCGACGGCCTGTTGAAACAAATGGGCACCGGCCTGCTGGTCACCGAACTGCTCGGCCACGGCGCCAACATGGTGACCGGCGACTACTCGCGCGGCGCCGCCGGCTTCTGGGTGGAAAACGGCGAGATTCAATACCCGGTCGAGGAAGTCACCATCGCCGGCAATCTGGCCGAGATGTTCAAGGGTATCGCCGCCATCGGCAAAGACATCGAGCGGCGCGGCAGCAAACAGGTCGGCTCCATCCTCATCGACCGCATGACGGTGGCGGGCAACTGACATGGCGCGCGCAAGCCGCTTTTTCTTCGCGGTTTGTCTTGCCCTGTTTCTCGCCGCGTGCGACCGCGCGCCGACGCTTCCAAAGCTCAATGCACACGACGTCATCGTCGCCTTCGGCGATAGCCTCACCCACGGCACCGGTGCACGCAGCGATGCGGCTTACCCCGCGGTGCTGGCCTCGCTCACCGGCCGCACGGTGATCAATGCCGGCGTGCCCGGCGACACCACAGCCACGGGCTTGCAGCG
>JBGSZD010000214.1:0-17393 GCA_041750575.1 Thiobacillus sp.
GACCGCGCCGGCCAGAATGCGTTGCGACACCGGCAGTTTGACGCCAGCACCCGCCACGTCGGCCATGCGCACGGCATAGCCATCCATCGCGCTGTTGTCGAGCGGCGGCACAGTGATCGACGAGGTTTGCGAGACGGCGAGCACGCGTCCGAGCGCGGCACTCACCGCGACGGTTTCGATGGCGCTTACGCTGCGTGCGCGTTCGAGCAGGGCATCAAGCAGTTGGTCGGCTGAGAGCATGGGTCAGGATGAAGTCGGCAAGTTGTTGAACGGCATCGAGGTCGATGCGGGGAATACCATTTGGCGCTGCCCTGTTTAAAGCCCGCGGCGGTGCGGTATCGGACGCCACCGCCAGAATATGCGCGTCGTCGGGAAACAGCCAGGGTTTGGCCATTTCTGCACGGTGTACTTCCAGCTTGGGGATCGCCTCGCGCTTGTAGCCTTCCACCAGTACCAGATCGCACGGCGGCAGTTGCGCCAGCAGACACTCCAGCACAGGTGGCGCATCGCGATGTTCCATCAGCAAGGCAGTGCGGTGGTCGGAGGCCAGCAGCACGGCTGCCGCGCCGGCTTCGCGCGCGCGCCAGCTGTCCTTGCCGGGGCGATCGATGTCGAAGTCGTGGTGAGTGTGCTTGATCACAGCCACCCTCAAGCCGCGCGCAGCCAGAATCGGCAACACCCGCTCGATCAGCGTGGTCTTGCCGCTGCCGCTGTAGCCTGCGATGCCGAACACTTTCATGCTTGCGTTGCCACTCCGACGGAATAGGGCTATATTTTTTCATATATAACCCATTCCTGCCAATCTCTACCACTTACATCATGAACCAGCCCGTACTCACCGATCAGTTTGGCCGCCGCATCGACTACGTACGGCTGTCGGTGACGGACCGCTGCGACTTGCGCTGCAGCTACTGCATGCCGGAGGGCTTCAAGGGCTTCGAAGAACCCGATCACTGGCTCAATTTCAACGAAATCGAACGCCTGGTCGGCGCCTTTGCGCGGCTCGGCGTAAGCCGCATTCGCCTGACTGGCGGTGAGCCGCTGTTACGACGCAACATTGCCGAACTCGCCGGCCGCATCGCCGCTCTCCCCGGCATCGACGATCTGTCGCTGTCGACCAACGCCACCCAGCTCGACAGACATGCGAAGGCGCTGAAAGCGGCCGGGGTGACGCGACTCAACGTCAGTCTCGATTCGCTGCAGCAGGCGCGGGTGGAAAAGATCAACGGCCGCGACGTGCTCGCGAAGGTGATGGCTGGCCTCGCCATCGCGCAGGACGCCGGCTTTGCGCCGATCAAGCTCAACATGGTGGCCTTGCGCGGCAGCAACGATGACGAGATCGACGAGATGGTCGCCTTCTGCATGGCGCGCGGCTTCGTGCTGCGGCTGATCGAGGCGATGCCGATGGGTGCCACCGGCCGCAACGCCGAATTCCTCGACTTGCAGCCGGTAAAGGAACGCCTGCGCGCGCAATTCGATCTGATCGAAACCGCCCTCCCCGGCGGCGGCCCCGCGCGATATCTCGGCACGGCAGATGGCCGCTTCAACGTCGGCTTCATCACGCCGATCTCGCAGCATTTCTGCCAGACCTGCAACCGCATCCGCATCGCCGTCGACGGTACCGCCTACATGTGCCTGGGTCAGGACGAGAAATTCGAATTTCGCCCGCTGCTGCGCGCGGGCTGCTCCGACGCCGAACTGGAAGAGGCCATACTCGAAGCAATCAACCTCAAGCCCGAGCGCCACGAATTCCGCGAAGCGCCGCACAAGATCCTGCGCTTCATGTCGATGACCGGCGGCTGAGCCGAATCTGCTCTACACCGGACCCGCAGTACGAAAACCCGCAAAGGGATCGCGCCGGTGGGGCAGGTAGAAATTGCGGAAACCGGGACGCTTGAATGCAGCATCGGTAACCGGCCCGCCGCCGCGCAATTCAAAGTGCGTATGAAACCAGGGCCGGGAATAATCCTGATAGGGATCGGGCGCAAAACCGGAGTATGGCTCGAAGCGATCGCGCAGCCATTCCCAGGCCAAGCCCCAGCGAAATGCTGGCTGCCCGGTCGCGCGCATCCATTCCGCTGCCGTAGGCAGTCGCCTGCCCAACCATGCTGAACAGGCCTCGGCTTCGTAGCGGTTCACATGCAGCATCGGCACCTCCGCACCGAGCGGCAGCCACCGATCGAAGCGGCGCGTCTGCCAGGCGTTATTTTCATGCCGCCAATACACAGGATGCCGGGCGTCGTTGACTGTCCGCCAAGCCAGGCCGGCTTCTGACCAGCCGTCGCTGCGCTGGTAACCGCCGGCGTCGACGAATCCTGCGAAGCGCGTTTCGGACACCGGACTCGCGTCGATGTCGAATGCCGGAACCTGCACCGTATGGTGCCATTTTTCGTTATCGAAGATGAAGCCCTCGGTTGCGCTGCTGCCCAACTCGATCTCGTCCGCGTCGAATGCCAGCCGCAGCGCAGATCGTGCGGAAGCGATGTAGGGCCGGACAGATGGCGTATAGCCAAGGTTCTGGAAGGCCATCCACCAGGCCTCGATGTGCATCAGCTCGTGATAAAGACTCAGCTCGGCGAAATACGCGAGATCATCGTCGAATGCGCGACGCAAACGGATAGCCACGGCATCGCTCACCCGCTCGGCGTAATCGTCGACCGCCGCAGGTTCCAGCAAGGGCAGATCCCAGCGGCTGTCGTGCGACACGCTGGAGGAGTCGTACAGCGAGTCGGCCCCGTCCAGCAGGCTAGCCGAGAAACTGCCATCAAGCCGCGCGCGCAGGCACCAGCGTTCCAGAAACCAGACGATATGCCCGTATTCCCACAGCGGCGGATTGAGATGATCGGCGCGCGGCCCCAGCCATCCACCGGCAGGCAGGCAATCGATCAGCCCCCGCAGCCGGACACGCGCCTGCACCAGCCTGTCGATCAGCTGCTCTGCGGTGTAACCGGTGACGGGTCGGGCCATGTTCATGCTATACAGATGAGTCGTGCCTTTACATTCTATGCGCCACGTCCACGAAAGGTTTATGCGGAACATGAGCACACTCAACGAATCCTTTCGCTTCGTCGATTTTCCTTCGGCGCGCGACGACTTGCGTGGAGATGTACTCACCGGATTGGCGGCCGATCCCAAATCCATTCCGCCCAAATATTTCTATGACGAACAGGGCTGCCGTCTGTTCGAGGCGATTTGCGCGCAACCCGAATATGCGCTGTGCCGTACCGAACGCGCATTGATGGCATCACGCCTGCCCGAGATCGCAGCCGCAGTCGGCCCAGTCGACTGCATCGTCGAGCCTGGCGCGGGCGATTGCGGCAAGGTCCGCCTGCTGCTGGACGCGCTGCATCCCCGCCAGCTGGTTGCGCTGGACATCGCCGGCAGCGCACTCGCCACCGCCGCAGAGTCGCTCTCACACGACCATCCCGGGCTAGCCGTCACGGCGCTCGGCATGGACTTCCTTCACGATCTGGAAGCGACCACACCCTACCTCGCTCCGGGCCGGCGGCTCATCTACTACCCCGGTTCGAGCATCGGCAATTTCCCGCCCGACGAAGCGACTGCGCTGCTGGCGCGTTATCGCCAGCTGGCCGGACCGGACGGTGGTCTGCTGATCGGCTTCGATCTCAAGAAAGACCCCGAACGATTGCACCGCGCCTACAACGATGCCGCCGGCATCACCGCGGCCTTCAATCTCAACCTGCTTGAGCGCCTGAATCGCGAGTTGGGTGCCGACTTCGATCTGGCACGGTTTCGCCATTACGCTTTCTACAACCCGACCGCAGGCCGTATCGAAATGCATCTGGTCAGTCTCGCCGAGCAGGATGTGTGCGTATCGGGCCAGCGTTTCCATTTCGCTTTGGGCGAAACGCTGCTCACCGAGTATTCCTACAAATTCCGGAGCGACGAATTCAGCGCGCTTGCGCACAACGCCGGCTGGCAGTTGGCGGCCGAGTGGGACCACGACGGGTTCGCGGTCCAGCTATATGGATAGCGGTGCGTGTTTTCATAATCCATACTTCAAGCGTGTCCCGCACGCATGCGTATCCAGTGATCGAGCGACAGCTTGCCCGGCCCCGACAGCACCAGCGGAATCAACATGAGCAGATACATCAGCGGCAGCTTGTAGCCATTGTCGCTGACGTTGTAGCCATTGCCGCCGTGCACGGATATCCAGGCGACGACATCCAGCACGATCAGAGCCGCCGCCCAGAAACGCGTGCCCAATCCCACAACCAGCGCCGCGGCGCCAATCAGCTCTGCCCAGGTCGCAACGAACCAGCTTAGATCGACCGGCACCAGATTCAAGGGAAACGGGAATGCATCCATAATGTCGGCGAACCAGTTCTGACCATGGAATTTTTCCAGTCCAGATACGCCGAATTCATAGGCGAGCAATAGTCGTATACCCAGCATGCCGACCCAGTTGCCGAGTCGATCAAGTCCGTTCAAGGTGCTCGCCGCGCAGGATGAAATACTGTTCATGGTTTCCCCCGATTGATATTTGATAACCCTGAAGTCGGGCGGGTCGCGCAAACCTTACAAAGACGTAAAATTTCCGCATGGCCACACTAGAAACCCTGACCTTCGACAACGGCTTCGCCCGCCTGCCGGAGACCTATTACTCGCGCGTCTGCCCGACGCCCGTTCCCGATCCCTATCTGGTCTGCTACAGCCCGGAAGCGCTGGCTTTGCTCAATCTGGATGAGACCGAAATCACCCGGCACGAACTGATCGAGACGCTCGCCGGCAACCGGCTGTTGCCGGGCATGGATGCGATCGCCGCGCTGTACGCCGGCCATCAGTTCGGCCATTACGTGTCGCAACTGGGCGACGGCCGCGCGATCCTGCTCGGCGAAGTGAAGAATGCGGCGGGCGAAGGCTGGGAAGTGCAATTGAAAGGCGCCGGGCGCACGCCCTATTCGCGCGGCGGCGACGGCCGCGCGGTGCTGCGCTCGAGCATCCGCGAGTTTCTGTGTTCCGAGGCCATGCATGCGCTCGGCATTCCCACCACCCGCGCGCTGTGCATCGTCGGCAGCGACCGTCCGGTTTACCGCGAGGATGAGGAAACCGCGGCGCTGGTGACGCGGCTGGCGCCGAGCTTCGCGCGCTTCGGTTCGTTCGAGGTGTTCTACTACCGCAACCAGGTCGAGCCGATCAAACACCTGGCCGACTACGTCATCGCGCGCTACTACCCTGAATTGTCGACGCTGGCCGATCCCTATCCTGAATTCCTGCGCCTGGTTACGCTGCGCACCGCCGAGCTGATGGCGCAGTGGCAGGCTGTCGGCTTCTCGCATGGGGTGATGAACACCGACAACATGTCGATCCTCGGCCTGACGCTCGACTATGGCCCGTTCGGGTTTCTCGATGCCTTCGAGCCCGGCTATATCTGCAACCATTCCGATGTCGGCGGGCGCTACGCTTTCGACCAGCAGCCGGATGTCGCAGCGTGGAATCTCACCAAGCTGGCGCAGGCGCTGGTGCCGTTGCTGTCGGTGGAAACCGCCTCCGCTGCAATCGGCGACTACCCACAGGTGTTCGGCAAGGCCTATCTCGAACGCATGGCCGCCAAGTTCGGCTTGCCACCAGGCAGCGAAACGGCCGGACTCGTCATGGATGCGCTGCAGCTGCTGGCGCAGAACCATGTCGACTACACGATCTTTCTGCGCCGTCTGTGCGATATCGATAGCGCCGTCGGTGCCCCCAACGCGCCGCTGCGCGATATGGTCCTCGACCGCGCCGCCTTCGATGCATGGGCTGTGCACTACGCAGCGGCGCTGCGTCAGCATGGCGTACCCAATTCCGACCGCGGCAAGGCGATGCGCGCGGTCAATCCCAAATACATCCTGCGCAATCATCTGGCTGAAGTGGCCATCCGCCGCGCAGCGGACCAACGCGACTACAGCGAAGTCGACCGCCTGCACCGATTGCTGGCGCACCCGTTCGACGAGCAGCCGGGCTATGAAGCGTATGCAGCCGAACCCCCTGACTGGGCAAAGCAGATTGAGGTAAGCTGTTCGTCGTGAATCGCGCCTCTACCCTGCTTGCCACCCTGCTGACTGTCGCCCTGCTCGCCGCCTGTACTGGACAACCGATCCAGCGCAAGGATGGCAGCAGCAGCGTGCGCGCCTTCAGCGTCAAGGAACTGGTCAAGGGCGATGTCGACACGGTGATCGAAATTCACCAACAGGAAGTCGTCGGCATCCTCAAGACGCTGACGCTCAAGCTCTATCGCCGCAACCCTGCAGAATGGCGGAAATCCGGCCTCGCCAGCGCGGACGACGCCACGACCGCCCTGTTCAAATCGCTCTCGCACTGGCATCTGGCGCCGCAAAAAAACCTGAGCTGGGAAACCAGCCTGCTCGACACCTGGCGCGAGGATTACACGGGCGACCGGGTCAAATCCCTGATGACCGGGCTGCTGATCATGCATATGGCTGCGTTCAATCACCAGACCGAGTTTTACCTGCTGACCGAAGTCGATGCGCAAAAATTCTATAACGCGGCGCGCAATACCGAGGCGATCGTGTGGAAGCTGTCCAACGCCAAGAATCCGAAGGGCGAACCCCAACTGCTATCGAACGGATTCGACGACAACGGGGTTGCCAATCTCAGCTTCGAACGAGAATTCGGCAAGCTGATCGGCATCCAGGACACGCTGGCGAAAATCATCGAGGACAAAAGCAACCGTGCGATCCGTTTTGGCGTGGTCAATGCGGCGAGCATGATCTTTCTGCCGATCTGACATGGTTGCAAATGGGTATGCCTACTGCGCGACGCTGACGCGCGACCAGTGGGCATGGGAGTTTCTGCGGCGCAATCCGGATTACCAGGCTGACTATCGCCAGTTCTTCGCCCTGTGGCGTGCGCTGGAAGCCGATTACGGCGCACCGCCGCAGCGCGACTTCCAGCGCTGGAAACGCGATCCGCGCGCCTACGGCCCGTTGCCCGGCAAGGGCGAACTGACTGCCGCCAGCGGAGATCTCTGCACGGTCGACGACGACCGCGTGCTGCTGGAATGCTGGATGGGGGCAAAGTGGGGCTTCCATAAATTTCCCCTTGATCCAGAACGTACCGAGCCGCCCGGATCCGACGAACTCTCGTGGCGCCCGCCGCCGTCCGCGGCATTGCCCGACGACAACTACCGGCTCGATATCCATTTCGATCTTTCGCTGCCGCTATCGCCGCAACTGGAGGCCGCGAAATTCCGCCTGGTCGGCCGCGCCACCGAACTACGCCGTGCCGGGTACGCCGCGCCGAAGAGCGTGGCGAACCAGCGCGAACGCTGGACAGCAATGCTATGCGTACTCGATGCTGTCGAAAGCGGCGATGCTAAGTTGCTGGCCGAGGCACGCGCCATGACGCAGGGCGGCTATCTCGACATCCTGCGACTGGCCGACGATGGGACAAAATAAAACCGGGGCACAGAGCCCCGGTTTTATTAATGCGGAATGCGCGCAATCAGGCGAAATTCGCCTGCGCGAAATCTGACTTAAACGAAGTTCGCTTCCGCAAACTTCCAGTTCACCAGATTGTTGAGGAAGGTCTCGACGAACTTGGGACGCAGGTTGCGGTAGTCGATGTAATAAGCATGTTCCCACACGTCGACGCACAGCAGCGCTTTGTCGCCGGTGGTCAGCGGGGTGCCGGCGGCACCCATGTTGACGATGTCGAGGCTGCCGTCGGCTTTTTTCACCAGCCAGGTCCAGCCGGAACCAAAGTTGCCGACTGCGCTGGTCTGGAAGGCTTTCTTGAACTCGTCCAGCGAGCCCCACTTCTTGTTGATGGCGTCAGCCAGCGCGCCGGAAGGTGCACCGCCGCCATTGGGCGACAGGCAGTTCCAGAAGAAGGTGTGGTTCCACACCTGGGCGGCGTTGTTGTAGACGCCGCCAGCGGGCGCGCTCTTGACGATGTCCTCAAGCGACTTGCTCTCGAAGTCGGTGCCCTTGATCAGGTTGTTGAGGTTGGTCACGTAGGCCTGATGGTGCTTGGCGTAGTGGTATTCGAAGGTTTCCTGGGACATGTGCGGCGCAAGCGCGTCCATGGCAAAAGGCAGTGCGGGCAAAGTGTGTTCCATAACTCTCTCCTGATATTGAACAGACGGTGAATGAAAGTGTGTCTGCCGGGCGTTGCAGCCTGATGTCGACGGCAACAACCGTTCAGCCACAGCAAAGAAAAAGGGTCGGTGTAACCCGACCCTGATTCTTTAATTTATTGGTCGGGGCGAGAAGATTCGAACTTCCGACCCCTTGCACCCCATGCAAGTGCGCTACCAGGCTGCGCTACGCCCCGACGAAGCCCGAGATTCTAACAGATGACTGGCGCGACACGGAAGCCCGTCAGCCCAATATTTTCAGGATGGCGGTGATTTCTGCGCGCAGTTTGCTGACATCCAGTTCCGCGGCAGCCGGCGCAGGGGCCGTCTCGGGTGTCGCCTCGGCATCGTGTTCGAGGCGCTGGCGCGCGCCGCTGATGGTGAAGCCCTCTTCGTACAGCAGTTCGCGGATGCGGCGGATCAGCAGCACCTCGTGGTGCTGGTAGTAGCGCCGGTTGCCGCGTCGATTGACCGGGCGCAGCTGGGTGAATTCCTGCTCCCAGTAACGCAGCACGTGCGCCTTGACCGCGCACAGCTCCGACACTTCACCGATGGTGAAATAGCGCTTGGCCGGAATCGGCGGGAGTTCACTCCGGGCTGGGCGTTCCAATTTGGGCGCCTTCGACCTGGGACTTGAGTTTCTGGCTGGCGTGGAAGGTCACCACGCGACGCGCGGAAATCGGCATTTCTTCGCCGGTTTTGGGATTGCGGCCCGGCCGCTGCGGTTTCTCGCGGCACTGGAAATTGCCGAAGCCGGACAGTTTGACGATGTCGCCCTTTTCGAGCGCCAGACGGATTTCATCGAAAAACGACTCGACGACGTCTTTTGCCTCGCGTTTGTTCAAACCCACTTTTTCGAACAACAGTTCGGCCAGATCAGCTTTGGTGAGGGTGGTCATGGTCGTTTGGCAGAGGATGAAAAGTGAAAAATCGCGTCAAGCACGCAAACTGGCGTTGCATTGACTTAACGCAGCGTCGACCAGTTTGTGCACGGCGTCTTCCACTTCCTGATCCGTCAATGTGCGTTCAGTATCTTGCATAACTACCCGGATAGCAAGGCTTTTTTGGTTTTCGGCGACGCCTTTTCCGCGGTAGTCATCGAACACGTCGATCGACCGTACCTGGGCAGTGGCATGCTCGCGCAACACGTTCAGCAACTCGCCCGCCGGGGTTTGGACATCCAGCACGAACGCCAGGTCGCGCCGCACCTGCGGGAAGCGCGACAAACTTGCATGCCGGGGCAAACTGCGCCAGACAAGCGCCTGGCTGTCGAGCTCAAACAGCATCGGCGCGGCCGGCAGATCGAATGCCTGCACCAGACGCGGATGCAGCGCGCCGACCCAGCCGATGGCACGACCATCGGCCCACAGTTCGGCACACTGGCCGGGATGCAGCGCGGGATGCGCGCCACGCCGGGCATCCAGTTCAGCGCCGAACAGCCGTTCCAGATCGCCCTTGAGATCGAAGAAGTCGACGCGGCGCGCGGACGCGCCCCACTGCTCGGGCAGCACGTTGCCATACGCCACGCCGCCCAACTTCATCGGCTGTTCGGCGAGCGAGGCATACACCCGGCCCAGTTCGAAAATGCGCACCCGCTCCTGCTGGCGATTGAGGTTGTGGCGCAGCGTTTCGATCAGGCCGCCCCACAGAGTCGTCCGCATCGCCGACAACTGGCTGGCGATGGGATTGGCGAGCGGCAACGGGCGGGCGTCGGCATTGAGCGCCGTCTCCCACGCCGGGTCGACGAAGCTGTAGGTGATGACTTCCTGATAATCCAGATCGACCAGCATCTGGCGCAGGCTATCGTCGGCGAGGTGCGTTTCGTCTTGCGGCAGCATGCGCGAGGGTGCGGCCGGCGGCTGCGCGGGAATGTTGTCGTAGCCGAACAGGCGCACTGCCTCTTCGATCAGGTCTTCCTCGATCGTCAGGTCGAAGCGGAAACTGGGCGGGGTTACAACCAAACGATCTTCCTGACGTTCCGCCCGCATACCGAGCGCGGCGAAATCACGCGCCACCCGTTCGGCGTCGAGTTCGATTCCGGCCACCCGCTTGAGGCGTGCCAGCCGCAGGGAAATCGGCTGCCGTTGCGGCAACGTGGCCGCCGCCTCGGTGATCGGTCCCGGCTGGCCGCCGCAAATATCGAGCAGCAGTTGGGTTGCACGTTCCATCGCCTGACGGGTGGCACCGAAATCGACACCACGTTCGAAGCGGTGCGACGAGTCGGTGGACAGCCCCAGGCGACGCGCCCGCCCGGCGATTGCCGCCGGGGCGAAGAAGGCCGCTTCGAGGAAAACATCGACGGTGAAGCGCTCCACGCTGGTCGGCAAGCCGCCCATGATGCCGGCCAGCGCCACCGGGCCGCTGGCATCAGCGATCACCAGCATGTCGGGCGCGAGTTCAACCGTCTGGCCATTCAGCAGTTCCAGCTTTTCACCCGTGCGGGCCATGCGCACGTCGATGCCGCCCTGGAGGCGCGACAGAGCGAAAGCATGCATCGGCTGGCCAAGCTCGAGCATCACGTAGTTGGTGATGTCGACCGGCGCCAGAAGCGGCCGGATACCACTGCGCTCCAGCCGCTCGGTCATCCAGCGCGGGGTGGTGGCCTGCACGTTTATGCCGCGCACCACGCGCCCCAGATACAGTGGACACGCTTCGCTCGCGGATACCTGCACCGGCACCGTGTCCTGAATGCGGGTTGCGGCTTCCTGCGCCTGCGGCAACCGCACCTCGGTTCCGGTGATCGCGCCGACTTCGCGCGCCAACCCCTGCATCGACAGACAATCGGCACGGTTGGGCGTGAGTTTCAGAGTAATGAGCGTGTCGTCCAGATTGAGCCAGGTGCGGAAATCCTCGCCCACTGGCGCATCGTCGGGCAGCACCATCAAGCCGTCCGCCGTGCCTTCCAGACCGAGTTCCTTGGTCGAGCACAACATGCCGAAGGATTCGACACCTCGCACCTTCGCCACCTTGATTTCGATACCAGGCAGCTTCGCCCCCGGACGCGCGCACGGCACCCTGAGACCCGCCGCCGCATTCGGTGCGCCGCACACGATAGTGATCGGCGAAGACTCGCCGACGTCAACCTGGCATACGCGCAAACGGTCGGCGTCGGGATGTTTTTCTGCCGACAGGATCTCGGCCACCACCACGTTGTTGAACGGCGGCGCGGCGGGCATCATGGCCTCCACTTCCAGCCCCGCCATGGTCACGGCATGGGCGAGCTGGGCTGTATCGAGCGCAGGGTTTACCAGGCTGCGCAACCAGGCTTCTGAGAATTGCATGATGTTTGCGCTCTAATTAATTGAATTGTTTGAGGAAGCGGAGATCATTTTCAAAGAACAAGCGCAAATCGTCGACGCCGTAACGCAGCATCGCCAGGCGCTCGACGCCCAGACCGAAGGCAAAGCCGACGAAGCATTCGGTGTCGATGTTCACATGCTTGAACACGTTGGGATGCACCATGCCGCAGCCCAGCACTTCGAGCCAGCCGGTGTGCGAGCACACGCGGCAGCCTTCGCCGCCGCACATCACGCAGCCGATATCCATCTCGGCAGACGGTTCGGTGAACGGGAAGAACGAGGGACGGAAACGCACCGGCAGATCATCGCGCTCGAAGAAGTTGCGCATGAAGTCAGCGAGCACGCCCTTGAGGTCAGCGAATGACACCGTCTCGTCGACCCACAGGCCTTCGACCTGGTGGAACATCGGCGTGTGCGTCACGTCGGAATCGCAACGGTACACCCGCCCCGGCGCAATGATGCGCAGCGGCGGCTGGTGGGTCTGCATGTAGCGCACCTGCACCGGCGAGGTGTGGGTGCGCAGGAGTTCGCCGCCCTGCAGGTAGAACGTGTCGTGCATGGCGCGCGCCGGGTGGTCTTCCGGAATATTCAGCGCGGTGAAATTGTAGAAATCGGTCTCGATCTCGGGCCCCGTCGCCACCTCGAAGCCAATCGAATGGAACAGCGCCTGGATGCGTGACAGCGTACGTGACACCGGATGCAAGCCACTGCGCGACAAGCCCCGACCCGGCAGCGTCACATCTAGGGTTTCAGCCGCCAGTTGGCGATCCAGCTCGGCTTGCTGCAGCGCGTCGCGACGGGATTTGAGCGCCACTTCCACCGCCTGCTTGGCTTCGTTGATGCGGGCGCCGGCGGTCTTGCGTTCCTCGGCCGGCATCGCGCCCAGACTTTTCAGCAGTTCAGTCAGTTGGCCGCTTTTCCCAAGAAAGGCAGCCTTCACCTGCTCCAGGTTCTGCAGATCAGGACAGGCATGAATTGCGTTAAGGGCCTCGGCAACGATTTCGTTGGGATTGCGCACGCTTGAATTAACCATGGCGGAGTCTCGTTTTGCTCACAAACAAAAAAAGGCCTTGCGGCCTTTTTTTGTGACAGTCTGCCGGCTTACGCCGCCAGTTTGGCCTTGACCTGATCGACGATCTTGGCAAAGGCATCCTTGTCGAAAATCGCGATGTCGGACAGCACCTTGCGGTCGATGCCGATCTCGGCACGGGACAGACCGTTCATGAACACGCTGTAGGTCAAGCCGTGCTGACGCGAAGCGGCGTTGATACGGGCAATCCACAGTGCGCGGAACTGGCGCTTGCGTTGACGACGGTCGCGATACTGATACTGACCTGCCTTCATCACCGCTTCATTGGCAACGCGGAATACGTTCTTGCGACGACCGCGATAACCCTTGGCGGCGTCGATGATCTTCTTGTGGCTGGCGCGGGCGGTTACACCCCGTTTGACGCGTGGCATGGTTTCTCTCCTTTATGCGTAGGGCAACATGCGTGAAATCGACTTGTGGTCGCTGGCATTGACGGTTTCCATGCCGCGCAACTGACGCTTACGCTTGGTGCTCTTCTTGGTGAGAATATGACGCATGAACGCGTGCGAGCGCTTGAATCCGCCGCCGCCCAGCGCACGGAACCGCTTGGCGGCGCCGCTCTTGCTTTTCATCTTAGGCATGATGCTTCCTTTTTTATCTCATGCGGCCAGGTGATCCCACGACGCGGAATGCTTCACCAACCCGACTGCACGTATTGTGGCGTTTTTGACCCATGGGGCCTGAGAAACGCCGGTCTCATATCCGCTTGCACTCAAGCGAATGCAATCAAGAACATCTCAAATCTTCTTTTTCGGCGCCAGCATCATCACCAGCTGGCGGCCTTCCATCTTGGGGAACTGCTCGACTATCGCCAGTTCGGCCAGATCCGTCGACACGCGTCTCAACTGCGCCATGCCAATTTCCTGGTGGGCCATTTCACGGCCCCGAAAACGCAATGTAATCTTGGTTTTATCGCCCTCTTCCAGAAACTTGATCAGGTTGCGCAGCTTGATCTGGTAGTCGCCTTCGTCGGTACCCGGACGAAACTTGATTTCCTTGATCTGAACCTGCTTCTGCTTCAACTTGGCTTCGTGCTGCTTCTTGCTTTCCTGGTACTTGAACTTGCCGTAGTCCATGATCTTGCACACGGGCGGCTGGGCCGTCGGTGCAATTTCCACCAGATCCAGGTCTGCTTCTTCTGCCTGACGCAACGCATCGACTATTTTTACGATGCCTAGCTGTTCGCCTTCCACACCGACCAAACGCACCTCAGGGGTAGTAATTTCACCATTGATGCGTGTCTGCTTCTTTTCTGTCGCGATGAGTAGTTCTCCAAAACATCCCCCGTTCACCGGGGTAAAAATGCAAACAAGGCGCGGGATCGATCCCTGCGCCTTGATTGACCCACTTTATTGGCGCGCCGTGATCTCTTGTTTCAGGCGCGCAATCAAGTCATCCAAACCAAGCTGCCCCAAGTCCTGGTTGCCGCGGGCACGGACGGCGACCACTCCGGTCTCCACTTCCTTGTCGCCGACGACCACCTGATAAGGCAGCTTTTGCAAGCTATGTTCTCGAATTTTATAGGTAATTTTGTTATTACTCAAGTCCGATACCGCTCGAATGCCCGCCTGCCGTAGCGCCTGTGTCACTTTTTGCGCATATTCGGCCTGACCCTCGCTGATATTCAGCACCATCACCTGCACCGGCGCCAGCCACAGCGGGAAGTTGCCGGCATGATGCTCGATCAGGATGCCGATGAAGCGCTCCATCGAACCAAGAATCGCGCGGTGCAGCATCACCGGCGGCTTGCGGCTGTTGTCCTCGTCGACGAACTCGGCGCCAAGACGCACCGGCAGGTTGAAGTCGAGCTGGATGGTGCCGCACTGCCACAGGCGGCCTAGCGTGTCTTTAAGCGTGAACTCGATCTTCGGACCGTAGAACGCGCCTTCGCCCGCCTGCAGGTCGAATGCCAGTTGATTCTTCTCGAGCGCCGCTGCCAGCGCCGCCTCCGCCTTGTCCCAGGACTCATCCGAACCGACGCGCTTGTCCGGGCGGGTCGACAGCTTGACCAGAACATCGTGGAAACCGAAATCGGCATAGCACTTCTGCAGCATCACGATGAAGTCGGCCACCTCTGCTTCGATCTGGTCTTCGGTGCAGAAAATGTGCGCGTCGTCCTGGGTGAAGCCGCGCACGCGCATGATGCCGTGCAGCGCGCCCGACGGCTCGTTGCGGTGACAAGAGCCGAATTCGGCCAGGCGCAACGGCAAATCGCGGTAGGAATGCAGCCCGCTGTTGAATATCTGCACATGGCCGGGGCAGTTCATCGGTTTCACCGCGTAGTCGCGGTTTTCCGAGGACGTGGTGAACATGTTGTCGCGGTAGTTATCCCAGTGGCCGGATTTTTCCCACAGGCTGCGATCCATCACCGCCGGCGTGCGCACTTCCTCGTAGCCGTATTCGACGAATTTCTGCCGCATGTACTGCTCGATCTGCTGCCACACGATCCAGCCCTTGGGATGCCAGAACACCATGCCCGGCGCTTCTTCCTGCATGTGCAGCAAATCCAGTTGCTTGCACAGCTTGCGATGGTCGCGCTTCTCGGCTTCTTCCAAGCGATGCAGGTAGGCGTCGAGGTCTTCCTTCTTCGCCCACGCCGTACCGTAGATGCGTTGCAGCATCGGATTTTTCGAATCGCCGCGCCAGTACGCGCCCGCCAGCTTCATCAGCTTGAACGCGCGCGGCAGCTTGCCGGTTGAAGGCAAATGCGGACCGCGACAGACGTCGAACCAGTCGCCCTGACGGTAGATGGAAAGCTCCTCGCCTGCCGGGATCACCTCGTCGATGATCTGCACCTTGTAGGTTTCGCCCAGTTCGGCGAACGCGCGCTTGGCGTCCTCGCGCTCCCACACCTCACGGACGATAGGCAAATCGCGCTTGACGATCTCATCCATGCGCTTTTCAATGGCGGCCAGGTCTTCCGGCGTGAAAGGCGTCTCGCGCGCGAAGTCGTAGTAAAAGCCATCCTCGATGGCCGGACCGATAGTGACTTGCGTCCCGGGATACAGCTCCTGCACGGCCTGCGCCATGATGTGCGCGGCATCGTGGCGAAAAAGATCAAGGGCTTCGGCGTCCTTGGCCGTCACAATCGCTAGCTCCGAATCGGCTGTAATCAAGTGGCTGGTATCGACCAGCTTGCCGTTCACCTTGCCGGCGAGCGCGGCTTTCGCCAGACCGGCACCGATGCTGGCGGCGACTTCGGCGACCGTAACCGGATGGTCGTATTGTCGAACAGAACCATCAGGAAGCGTGACGTTGACCATGACCTAAACTCCAGAATGAAAAAAGCGCGGACCGGCCGCGCTTTTGGATATTACAAGTTAAAGATTGCAGATTGTCTGCGAACAGCGATGCGCCGGGTTTTATCCAATGACATCCTTGCTAGTTCGCGGTGACATTTCGCAACCTCCAGAGGTCATCCCGACCCGATAAATATTGGTAGGCGCGATTGGACTCGAACCAACGACCCCCACCATGTCAAGGTGGTGCTCTAACCAGCTGAGCTACGCGCCTAATGCGGGGCGCATCATAACCGAAACGTCACGCCGCTGTCGAGCCGGTGCGGTTTTTTTGCATGCTTTTACATCAGCGACCAGCGCCGGATCACTTCATAATGCGCGCCGTCGGATTCAATAGAAGACTTGACCAGCACGAAATCGCTGATCGGCCAATGCACCGGCCCGCACACGGGCAACTCGCCGCCCGCCGTGTTGCGCAGCAATGTGACATGCGGCACATGCGGGCGCGCATCAACCGCAAACCCTGCTCCCTGTAACGCATTATTCAGAGCATCGACCAGCTCGGTATGTTGGGATGGAGTCTGGCTCACCCCCAGCCAGCCGATGCGGTTGTGCCGCCAGTAGCCGGCCTGATCGAGGATGAGCTCGAATGCATCGGTCCGAACCGTGTCTGCACAGGCAACCAAGGCATCCAGTTGATCGGCCGGCGTACTGCCGAGAAAGGCCAGGGTGATGTGCAGCGTGTCCGCGCGCATCCGCCGCCCGCTCCAGTGCTGCTGCAGCCATTTGCCGGTGCGGTTGAGTGCGTCGCGGGTGGCATCGTCCGGCCACAGGGCAAAGAAAAGCCGAAGCGTGTCGGGCTCGGCCAGACTTGGCTCAGTCACGTGCGATCAGGCACACCGCTTCGGTGGCGATGCCTTCGCCGCGCCCGGTGAAGCCGAGTTTCTCGGTGGTGGTGGCCTTGACGTTGACGCGATCGATGGCGATGCTAAGGTCGTCCGCGATGTGTGCCGTCATGCGCGCGATGTGCGGCGCCATTTTCGGCGCCTGCGCGATGATGGTGGCATCGACGTTGCCGACACGCCAGCCGAGTTCGCGCAGTTGTTCGGCGATACGGCGCAGCAGGATGCGGCTGTCGATGCCGGCGAATGCCGCGTCGGTGTCCGGAAAGTGGCGACCGATATCGCCCAGCCCGGCAGCGCCCAGCAGCGCGTCGCAGATTGCATGCAGCAGGACGTCGGCGTCGGAATGCCCGGCCAGGCCGCGCTCGTAGGGAATCTCGACGCCGCCGACAATGAGTTTGCGATGTTCAACGAGCGCATGCACGTCAAAGCCATGGCCAATACGGAAATCAGTCATTCAGATGCTCCAGGATCAAGCTCGCCAAGCGCAGGTCCTGCGGATAGGTCACTTTGAGGTTGCGGCTGTCGCATTCGACCAGCTTGGGACGCACGCCGAGTTTTTCGATGGCCGATGCTTCGTCGGTTATATCGCCACCCGCCGCGCGCAAGGCGTCGCTCAGCATGCCGTGACGAAACATCTGCGGCGTCTGCGCCTGCCACAGACCTGCACGCGGCACCGTCGCTTCGACGCGCGTTTCACTGTCAGCGCGCTTCAGCGTATCGGCCACCGGCATGGCAAGCAGACCGCCGATGGCATCGCTGCCC
>JBGSZD010000215.1:0-2205 GCA_041750575.1 Thiobacillus sp.
CACCGCGCCGACTGCAGCGCCGACCACGTTGCCCTTGCCGCCGCCGACCGTGCTGCCGGCCACGCCACCGACTACGGCACCCGCGCCCGCTCCGATCGGCGTCTTGGTGCCCTCGATGTTCACTTCGCGTACCGATTCGACGATGCCCATCTGCACTTCCTGCACCACGCGGGTTTGATCGCGGCTGTAGTCCTTGCCGCCAGTGCCGCTGGCGCAGCCTACCAAGGCCACGATGACTGCTGCCAGCGCGGCAGATGTGGCGATTCGAAGGGTTTTTTGCATGACGCTTGCTCCTCTGTTTGCTGAAATAATTCCAGGCGACTGGCACGACGCCATTCAAGCCGATGGCTTGCTTGCCTTCGACCCAGTGAAACGGGGTTCCGTTCGCCCATGCTTTGCTGAAGTTTGCTGCACTACGCCTGGATTCAGAGCGTTTTGCCGAATGCGGTCTTGAGTCGTCCGACAATCTCTTCCCGCGTCGGTTTGTGGTTTTGCCCGCCACGGTGCTCGATCTTGATTGCGCCCATCACGCTCGCCAGTTGGCCTGCGGTTTCCCAGTCGAGTCCGTGCGTGATGCCATACAAAATCCCGCTGCGATAGGCGTCGCCGCAGCCGGTGGGGTCGAGGATGGCGGCGGGGCGCACTGCCGGAATGTCGATCTGCTTGCTGCCTGTGTAAATGACCGAGCCTTCGGCGCCGCGCGTCACGATCAGCGCCTGGACATGGCGCGCCAGCGTGGCCAGGTTTTCCCCGGTGCGTGCCTGCAGCAGTTCGGCTTCGTAGTCGTTGAGGATGACGTAGCTTGATTTGTGAACGCACTCCAGCAATTCCTCGCCGCTGAACAGCGGCATGCCCTGGCCGGGATCGAAGACGCTGGGCACGCCGGCCTCGTGAAAGCCGCGAACATGACGCAGCATGCCGTCGCGCCCATCCGGCGAGACGATGCCGAGCTTGATGCCGGACACCTGACGCACATCGTTCTCATGCGAAAAGTTCATCGCACCCGGGTGAAAGGCGGTGATCTGATTGTCGTCGAGGTCGGTGGTGATGAAGGCCTGCGCGGTGTAGGTACCGGCGATATGGCGAATGTGTTCGCGCGAAATGGCGTGCGCGTCCAGCCGCTCGGCGTAGGCGCCAAAATCGTCGCCGACGGTCGCCATGATGACCGGCTCGCCGCCCAGCAATTTCAGGTTGTAGGCGATGTTACCGGCGCAGCCGCCAAACTCGCGGCGCATCTCGGGCACCAGAAACGACACGTTCAGCATGTGGATCTTGTCGGGCAGGATGTGATGCCGGAAGTGATCCTGAAACACCATGATGGAATCGAAGGCGAGGGAACCGCAGATGAGAGTGCGCATAGTGGTGTGAGCTGGCGTGGTGTGTGGGATGAAAACGACAGCCGGGATTATACGCAGGCCACCAAGGTAGGGTTTCATGGAAGATTCACGTGCCTGACAGCGCGCGGTCATGCAGCGTGGCCATGCTGCGCGCATGAACACGAGACGCACTGCATTCCTGTGGTCTGTTCCGATTGCCCTGTTCGCCGGAGATGCATTGGCATGGGGCTTGTATACCCATGTGTATTTTGCGCAACTGCTGGTATGGGCCGTCCCCCTGCTCGATCCCACGCTACGCCGTGCGGTGCGCCGTTTTCCGCAGCGCCTGGTGGCGGGCGCCTGCCTGCCCGATCTGGCGCTGGTCGGCTCCACTGCACGCACCCGCGCATTCGACACCAGCCACCGCTGGGAAACCGCGCATGCGCTGCTCGACGCGGCGCACGACGACGAATCGCGTGCCTGCGCGGTCGGCGCGATCAGTCATTTGTGGGTCGACATCATCGCGCACAATCACTTCGTTCCCGCACACGAGCATCTGTGGTGGAACGTGCCGATGTTGACGCACGCGGCGTCGGAGTGGGCAATGGACCGCCACATTGCGCGTCATCTGTTCCACCCGCAAGGGGCAGGCCGTGGTTGTAAAGCTGCTGAAGCAGCAACAACCACGCTCCGCCCGCCCGCCACCTTGTTGCAGGCCGACGACTGGCTGGTCGACTACGTGACGCGCAATTTCGACTGCAGCCCTGTAGCCAGCCGCCGCGCGATTCGCCAGCTGGCGGGCGCCGAGGCGCTGCTGCGGCATAGCCGTCTGCCCAATATGCTGCATGGCATGGGACGCGTGCTTGATCGCAATTTGAGCGCGCGCTTT
>JBGSZD010000216.1:0-3076 GCA_041750575.1 Thiobacillus sp.
CCGTGGCGGGCGGCGAGATCGCCCGCGCTATCGACCCGGCCGTCAAGCAGTATCACGCGCCGATGCTCGGCGTATGGGATCTGTACTCGCGCTGGAAAATCCAGCGCGTCATCGCCGATTTCCGACCAGATGTGGTGCAAACCTACATGGGACGCGCGACGCGCATCGTGCACCTGCCCCGAGGCCGCGCCCTAAAGGACTCCGATCCGCTACGCGCTGAAGCGCGTGCGGAATCGTATGCGCCAGTGCATCTGGCGCGCCTGGGCGGCTTTTACAACCTGAAGGGCTATCGTCACGCCCACGCCTGGGTGGGCAATACGCATGGCATCCGCGACTACCTGACGGCGCACGGCCTGCCCGCCGAGCGCGTGCACTCCATCGGCAACTTCGTGGATACCCCGGCTCGCATCGGTGCTGCCCAGCTCGACGCATTGCGCGCGCAACTGGGCCTGCAAGGATGCCGTGTCCTTCTCGGCCTCGGTCGCCTGCACCCCAACAAAGGCTGGAGCGATCTGCTGCAGGCGTTCGCACGCCTGCCCGCGCAAATCGAAGGCGCGCCGCTGCACCTGTTGATGGTGGGCGATGGTCCCTTGCGCAAGGAACTGGCAGCCCTGTCGGCGCAACTCGGCATTGCACCGCGCGTCCACTGGGCTGGCTGGCAGAACGATCCCGCACCGTATTACCAGTTGGCCGATGTCTTCGTCTGTGCCTCGGTGCATGAGCCGCTCGGCAACGTCATTCTCGAAGCCTGGGCGAATCGTGCCTTGCTGGTTTCCACCCGCGCGCAGGGCCCGCTTGAGCTGATGCAGGATGGCGTCAACGGCCTGCTGGCGCCACTGTCCGATGCGGTGGGTCTGGCGGATGTGCTGCAGTCTGCATTGAGGCTGGACGATGCGCGCAAGGTGGCGCTGATCGAAGCGGGCTACCAGGAAGTGATAAACCATTATTCAGAAGCGGCGATCGTGTCCGCCTACACTGCGTTGTATGCCTCGTTGCGTGAGCGGGCCCGGTAAACGCCTGAAGCCGCCGCTTGCACCTGGGCGCCCAATCACTCGTTCAAGGGAACCAGGCTGCTCCTGAAAAAATTCCGATAGTTGCTGTAGTCGCGGTCGTCCGCGGCGACAAAACCACGCGCCGCGGGCAGCCCCAATGATTGTGCCGCGCGTTGCAGCACGCGCTTGCCCTCGGGGTCGCGTGCCATATTGACGAAAGCCTGGCGGACTTTTTCGCCATCGGCGACGCTGATTCGCGGCGAGGCCATGACGGCCAGATCGAAGTAGGGTTCCGACTCCGCCAGCACGCGATATTTTAGGTCGCGGCGCTGAGCGAAATCGGCCATCACCTGGTGATTCACGCCTGCAGCGGCCACCTGGCCCGACATCAGTTGCCCCATCGCCGCTTCCTGGTTGCCGGAAAACAGTGGCGCCACCTTCAAGCCAGCACGCATCAGTAGTTCCATCGGCACGTAATAGCCGGTAAAGGCATATGGATTGGCAAAAGCTACGGCTTTCCCCGCTAGGTCCTGCAATGTTTTGACTGGCGAGCTGTCGAGCACCACGACTTGCCCGCGAATACCCTGCGAATCCTGTCTGGCCAGCACGCGCCAGCCGAGCTGCTCACGCTTTGGCGTAAACAGATGGTTGGTGAAGGCAAAATCCAGTTGTCCGGCTACCGCACGGTCAGTGGTTTCGTTGGCGGTGCGTCCGATATGCAATTCCAGTGGCACACCGGAACGCGCCGACACATAACTCAGGATGGGATTCCAATAGGCGGCGGTCGCCTGCAAGCTGCGCTGATTGAGCACGCCAAAGGCGTAGGGGGTGGGCGGTGCGGCCTGACTCCCTGCGCTCAGCAGCATGGCCAAGCCTATCCAGATGCTCCTCATGTCATCACCTGCTCATGTTTCATGGTGGTCGCAACAATTTTCATGCCCAAAAGTGTAGCGCGTTGCCCAGCAATGCCCAAGGCTGCGCCTTCCTGCCAGCCGGGTGGGAGGCTGGCTGCATTGCGGCTAGAATTCGTGTGATCTCAAGACCGCCACTGGGTACCATCATCGACTGCCAGCTTTTTCTCGCATCCCAAGTCCAGACCATCCCCTTTGCCGACATCAGCGAGCACGTCGGCCGGCCGGATCGTTTCATCTGGGTCGAACTCAAATCGCCGGATATCCAGACCATCACGCGCCTGGGCGACGAACTCGGTCTGCATGCGCTGGCGCTGGAAGACGCGATTTCCACCCACCAGCGTTCCAAGCTCGAGGAATACGAACAGCACCTTTTCATTGCCTCGCGCACGGTGCAGCTGTGGGAGTCCCGCATGGAACTCGGCGAAACCCATTTGTTCGTCGGCAGTAATTACCTGATCGCGATCCGCCACGACAGCGGCAGCGGCTATCAGCGGGTGAGCGAACGCCTGCAGCGCCGTCCCAATGGCATCAAGGCAAGCACGCCGTATGCGCTGTATCTGGTGCTCGATCTCATCGTCGACCAATTCAGGCCGGTGATCGAAGGCATGCAGGATCAGTTCCAGTCGTTGGAAAGCCAGTTGATGAGCGGCTCGAAACCGGGCCGCGACATGCTGGAGCGGCTATACGAAATGAAGCGCGACCTGACCGTGCTGCGCGATGCCGCCGAGCCGATGCAGGAAATCACGCAAAATCTGATTCGCCTGCACCCGGAGTTTTCCACCAAGGAGCTCAAAGCGTATTACCGCGATATTCACGACCATTCGGTGCGGGTGTCGGCCGCTATCGATCGCCTGCGCATCTCGACATCGGACGCGATGCAATTCCACCTCGCCTCGTTGTCGGTGAAGCAGAACGAATCGGTACAGAAGCTGGCCGGCTGGGGTGCGCTGTTGGCGCTACCCACGGTGGTGTTCAGTCTCTACGGCATGAACTTCGACTTCATGCCGGAACTGAAATGGCCGTGGGCCTATCCCGCCCTGCCGCTGCTGACTGGCGCCGGCGTGCTGGTGCTATACCGGCGGTTGAAGCGGCGCGGCTGGATCTGATCCGGATTTATCTGATCCGGATTTATTTCGCGCGCGTAGCGCGCGCGTAGCGGATGCGCGTCCC
>JBGSZD010000217.1:0-2228 GCA_041750575.1 Thiobacillus sp.
CCACGCCGCAGCCCTCGTCCGCCGCGGCGATCGACGGCATGACCGACAAGTGCGAGGTCGAATTCAGCTTCAGCAACACCGTCACCCGCATCAAGGAAGACCCGCGCGTGACGCTGCCGTATGCAGAGGGAGACTGGGCGGCGATTCTGGCGCTGGGCCATGCGGTCGACGAAAAACTCGCGCACCAGGATGTGCGCCTCACCCACGGCGGCGAGCCCACTTTTGTCTCCATCGACGACATGGAGGCACCAGAATGGAACACGGATGCGCTGGGAAGCCACAAAAGGGAGCGCGCCGAGGTGCTGGTGCGGCGTCTGAAGGACCGCATGACGCCCGGCGCACTGCTGCATACCGGACAGGGCAAGTGGTATCCGGGCGAGCCGTTGCCGCGCTGGGCGCTGGGGATTTACTGGCGCAAGGATGGCGTGCCGGTGTGGAAGAATCCGGCAATGCTCGCCGAGTCCAACTGGGATTACGGCCACACCCACCTCGACGCCCAGCGCTTCGCCGAAACCTTG
This sequence comes from Thiobacillus sp., assembly GCA_041750575.1. Lineage (GTDB taxonomy): Bacteria > Pseudomonadota > Gammaproteobacteria > Burkholderiales > Thiobacillaceae > Thiobacillus. Next base: position 519 of record JBGSZD010000217.1, read on the forward strand.
GCGCAGCACCTGGGGCTGGCCGCGCGCTACGCCCAGCCGGCATATGAAGACGCGCTCGCCGCGCTGTTGCAGGAAGCCGAGCTGCCTGCCAACATCGACCCGAGCCAGATCGAACCCGGCCATGCCGAGCTCGACAGCGTCAACCTGCGCGGTGCGCTCGCCAACAAGCTGTCGCGCGGACTCAACACGCCGACCGGCTACATCCTGCCGCTCGCCTGGAGCTGGACCACGCACGACTGGATGAGTGCGCCGTGGGAAACCCGGCGCGACCGTCTGTATCTGCTGCCCGGCGATTCGCCGATGGGCCTGCGGCTGCCGCTGGCCTCGCTGCCCTGGGTCGCCGAGGACGAGCGCGAACCCTCGGTAGAGGTCGATCCCTTCGCCGTACAGCCGCCGCTGGCCGATTTTCACGGTGAAATTGCTGCACGGTTTTCGAGCCTGGAGCGGCCGCACGCGTCGTCGAAAATCCAGCCGCAACACACCCCGCACGCCGCGGTAGTCGAAGTGCCGCGCACCGCGCTCACGGTCGAGGCGCGCGGCGGCTGTCTGTTTGTCTTCATGCCGCCGGTCACCACGCTGGAGCACTATCTCGGCATCATCGCGGCGATCGAAAGCACCGCCACTGCGCTCAAGCTGCCGGTGGCGATCGAGGGCTACACGCCGCCGTCCGACGCCCGCGTCGAGAAGTTGCTGGTCACCCCCGACCCCGGCGTGATCGAGGTCAACATCCACCCCGCGCATAGCTGGGAACAGCTGGTCGACACGACCACGACGATCTACGAAGAGGCGCGATTGAGCCGCCTGGCCGCCGAGAAATTCATGCTCGACGGTCGCCACGCCGGTACCGGCGGCGGCAACCACGTCACACTGGGCGGCGCCACGCCGGCCGACAGTCCCTTCCTGCGCCGGCCGGATTTGCTGGCGAGCCTCGTCACCTACTGGCAGCATCACCCGGCGCTGTCCTACCTGTTCTCCGGCCTCTTCATCGGTCCCACCAGCCAGGCGCCGCGCGTCGACGAAGGCCGCATCGAACGCCTGTACGAACTCGAAATCGCCTTCCAGCAAATGCCGCTGGGCGGTACGCCGCAACCCTGGCTGGTGGACCGCTTATTGAGAAACCTGCTCACCGATCTCACCGGCAACACCCACCGTTCCGAGTTCTGCATCGACAAGATGTATTCGCCCGATTCGTCGTCGGGCCGGCTCGGCCTGCTCGAATTCCGCGCCTTCGAAATGCCGCCGCACGCGCGCATGAGTCTCGCCCAGATGTTATTGCTGCGTGCGCTGGTCGCGCGCTTCTGGGAAAAGCCGTACAAGAAACCGCTGGTGCGCTGGGGCACGCTGCTGCACGACCGCCACATGCTGCCGCATTACCTGTGGGCGGATTTGAAAGACGTGATCGACGACCTCAACGCTGCCGGTTTCCCGTTCCAGCTCGACTGGTACAAGCCCTTCCTCGAATTCCGGTTCCCACGCTACGGCACGCTGCAACTTGACGACATCCAGATCGAGCTGCGCACCGCCATCGAACCGTGGCACGTGCTGGGCGAGGAATCGACCAGCCTCGGCACCGCGCGCTACGTCGATTCCTCGGTCGAACGCCTGCAGGTAAAAGTGAACGGCCTCACCGACAGCCGCTACGTGCTCGCCTGCAACGGCCGCCGTGTGCCGCTCGCCCCCACCGGCGTGCACGGCGAATCCGTGGCCGGC
>JBGSZD010000218.1:0-3669 GCA_041750575.1 Thiobacillus sp.
CGCCAGGCGCGCCATCGCCGGACCAGCCCGTGCGTGGCCCGCCCGGGCTGGTCACCGATTGCGACATGGCCAGCGTGTGGGGCACAGCGCGCATGACAAAGCGATGGTTCAGGTCATCGAAGCCATCCAGGTTTTCCTTGATGAGACCAAACTGGCGCATCAGGCGCGGGTTCTCGAAACCTTCGTGCAGCGCCGGCGTGAACTCAGCCACGAACAGCGGGTGTCGGTCGGGCAGGCGGGCAATGAAAGCGGCATCCAGGGTGAAATTGTTTTCCGCCGGATGACAGGTGCCGCACGTGCGGCCATTGCCATTGAAGGTTTCCTGGAAAAACAGCCGCTGGCCGCGCGCGATCAGTTCCGCGCTGGCATCGGCGGCCACTACGGGTTGAGAAGGGAGCAAGACGCCAAGCAGCAGCGCTGCCAGAAAGCGCCAGGCGCGAGGCGCGCAGAAGCTGGGAGAGTGGAATCGTCGGTTCATGTTCAATGTGTCGGGTGATGTGCTGGGTGGAAACGCCACGGTTCGAGGGGCGCCGCATCATGAGGTTGTCAGACAGGGAGGTCAGCGGAATTGTATTGCCTGAACCGCAACCAGGAGAAATCGGGTGATGTGCTCAGACAGGATTTACGACCTGCATGATTTCGTCTCGCCCGGTGACGCTGCCCCTGCTGTTGCCACGCGGCATCATTGGTAGTCTCGATTTATGGCGCCCAGCTATCGGCAGACCGTCGCGTACGGACATTTAGGACGGACCGAAACGGATTTCACCATGGAGCGTGTGGATCAAGGCGCAAAAGTGGGCGCGGGTAAACGTCTGACGCGGGTTGAAAAATTGACCGTGGTGCCTATGGATAGGTTTTGCGCCCAATGACATGGGCGATGACTATGCTGTGCGGTGCTGCGCAACATACTCGCGCAAGGCTTCGTCCATGCGCGATTGCCAGCCCTCACCCGTGGATTTGAAATACGCCACGACTTCGGGGCTGTAGCGCACCGAAACCAGCAGCTTCTTGTTGTTCGACTTGGGCCGGCCGCGCAGCGTGCGCAGCGGCACCATTTCCTTCAACTGCTTCGGCGTGAGCGGTTGCGCACCCGGATCGCTGCGGGCAGCGGCGGTGATCGCCTTGTCTTCTTCCACCGTGGGCATCGCCACGGCAGGACGCTTAGCTGCTTTGGACATAATGTTTCACCTCCCGACGATTGGCGCGGCGCAGGCTGATGATGCGTCTCGCCTTGCCACGATCAACAAAGGCCACGTAGTAGAGCGTGCCGGTTTTCGGCGCGAGCGCAATCATGCGCGCTTCGCCGTATTCGATCCGTTCATCCACCCACACCAGCGCGGCTTCCCAATCGAGCTCGACCGCCAGTGCCAGCGAAACGCCATGCTTGTCCTGGTTCGCTAAATCCTTGGCTGGGTCGAACTCGATGCGCATAGATTTAATGTAGCTACATTAAATCGGCTGGTCAAGTTTCAAACGGCGTCACTGGCAAGCGCGACGGGAAACCGTGGTCTGTCCCCGATTGTTACGTGAGGACCTGGAGGAGGGGCGAAGAAATATTAAGAAAACAGTAACGGCGATTACCAGAATGATGAGAAACACTGGCCACATGTTTGCAAAATTGCGCTCTATCTCTGCGGCCTCGTATACCCGGCGGGCTGCAGTTCCACCGAGTATCGCGCAGGCGATCATCGTACAGATGGACAGAATGCGTGTTAGACGTATCGCTGAAGGACGAGCGACCGCTACGCCAAAGATGAAATACAAAATAAGCGCGAAGATGGCTATCGCGCTGTTATTTATTACGGCGTTCCAAGGGCTTTCGTTCGTTGCTGAGCCCTCAAACTTGATGGAGTAGATCCCTGCGATGCGAGCGTGTGGTATGAAGGCGGGCAGCTTACCCGAGGTAAGGATTGTGATCGCAACCTTATCTTCTGGGTTTAAGAGGAGGGGCTTCAACTTGATAGATTGTGGAGTTGTCACTAGCTCGGCCACCAAGCCTTCGGGCTCCGAGTGCGAAATGCGAGCCCTTACAATCCGTGCGCCACTTCCCACACCGATTTCAATGGGCGTTTCAAAGTCATTTCTCGGCACCGGTTTTGCGCCGTCGTTCATAAGTTCAATAGTTGAGAGATACGGGGACGCAATCTCGACACCGTCGATTGTGACCTGAAGATCTGGGATTGAGGTGGTTTTTGCAGCTTGAAGTGCAACAGAAGACACGAGCCGTACTGTCAGCGACTTGGCACCTAAATCGAATTGCCAGAGGCCAATTGGGACGACGATACCTGCAAGAGCTACAAGCAGCATTACTACAAACTTCCAATCATGGCGCATGGATCGTCCCTATTAACTGATGGGGCTAACGTTTCAACAAAGCTTAGCCCAGCTTCTTGTACCCCCGATACCACTCCACCCACTTCCCGATCCCGTACTCCAGCGTCGTCGCCGGCTTGAATCCCGTATCGCGCACCAGCTCGTCGATGTCCGCATAGGTCGCCTGCACGTCGCCGTCCTGCATCGGCAGGAAGTTCTTTTTTGCGGTCTGGCCGAGGGCGGCTTCGATGGTGCCGATGAAGTCCATCAGCTGTACCGGGGTGTGGTTGCCGATGTTGTAGACGCGGTAGGGGGCATGGCTGGATGCCGGGTCGGGGTTGTTGTGGTCGAAGTTGGGGTTGGGTTGCGGGATGCGGTCGAGCACTTTGACGGTGCCGTCGGCGATGTCGTCGATGTAGGTGAAGTCGCGCATCATGTCGCCGTGGTTGAAGACATCGATGGTGCGGCCTTCGAGGATGGCCGAGGTGAACAGCCACGGCGACATGTCGGGCCGGCCCCAGGGGCCGTAGACGGTGAAGTAGCGCAGGCCGGTGGTGGGCAGGCCGTAGAGGTGCGAGTAGGTGTGCGCCATCAGCTCGTTGGCCTTTTTGCTGGCGGCGTACAGGCTCACCGGGTGGTTGACCGGGTCGTGGGTGGAGAACGGAATCTTGGTGTTGGCGCCGTACACGGAGGACGAGCTGGCGTAGACGAAGTGCTTGACGCCGTGGTGGCGGCAGCCTTCGAGCAGGTTGGCGAAGCCGACGATGTTGGACTGCACGTAGGCGTGCGGATTCTTCAGCGAGTAGCGCACGCCGGCCTGCGCGGCGAGGTTGATCACGGCGTCGAAGTGGCCTTTCTCGAACAGGTCTTCCATCACCATGCGGTCGGAGATGTCGTCCTTGATAAAGCGAAAACCGGGATAGGGTTTGAGCTGATCCAGACGCGCCAGCTTGAGCGCCGTATCGTAGTAGTCGTTGAGGTTGTCGATGCCGACCACTTCGTCGCCGCGCTTGAGCAGGATTTGCGCGACGTGCATGCCGATGAATCCGGCGGCACCGGTGAGCAGGATTTTCATGGTTTTGCCTCCAAAAAGTGGCGTCGAGTTTAGCACTGCCCCGCTTACAATCCGGTGATGCCTAACCCGCGCCTGCTCCTCGACTGGACGCTCTACCGGCTGGCCCTGCTGCTGGCCGCGCCGCTGATTCCATTGCGTCTGCTGTGGCGCGGGCGACGCGAGCGCGGCTATCTCGCACACTGGAGCGAACGCCTGGGCAAGGTGTCGGCGCCGGCCGGCGCCTTGTGGATCCATGCGGTGTCGGTCGGCGAGATGCGCGCTGCGCAGCCGCTGATTGCGGC
>JBGSZD010000219.1:0-2150 GCA_041750575.1 Thiobacillus sp.
GTGCTGTGATTTTGAGAAAACCACTTGGCAAATGCGGGGCAGACTGAACTGCCCCGAGTTTGGACACGATTTTCATGGTCGGGGTGGATTCGAGCTCATACTGTTTTGCGCTATCGTCTGTAATCTTCATCCGAAGCGCGCTCGCCACTCTGCATCCATGACCCGACCCACGATCTACCACATCCCCGTCTGCCCCTTCTGCCAGCGCATCGAGATCCTGCTGATGCTGAAGGGCCGGCGCAATGACGTCGACTTTCAGGTGATCGACATCACCCAGCCGCGGCCGGACTGGCTGCTGCAAAAAACGCGCGGCACGACGGCGCTGCCGGTGCTGGAAACCGCCGATGGCCGCATCATCAAGGAAAGCCTGGTGATCCTGCAGTACCTGGAGGACATTTACCCGGAACGGCCGGTTGCCCAGCGCGATCCCTGGCGGCGCGCGGTGGAAGGCATGCTGACCCGGATGGACAGCGATTTCTTCTCGCAGGGCTACGGCTGGCTGATGAACCAGGACGCCGCGCGCCGCGAGACCCTGCGCGAAAACATGCTGAAGCAGTATGCGCAGCTGAACGATTTTCTGCTGGAGCATGCGCCCAAGGGCCCGTTCCTGTTCGAGGAATTCGGCTGGGCGGAGACGGTGTTCACGCCTTTCTTCGAGCGCTTCTGGTTCCTGGAGTATTACGAAGACTTCACGTTGCCCGACGAGCCGCGCTACGCACGCGTACGCCAGTGGATCGATGCCTGCGTCGCGCACCCGGCCGCGCAGCAAACCACCAAGGAAGAGATCGTGAAGCTGTATTACGATTACTCGCAAGGCGCGGGCAACGGCGCGGTGCCGCCGGGCCGCAGCCAATCGTCGATGGCTTTCGAGCCCGACTGGCGTTCGCGCCCCTGGCCGCCAAGGAACAAGTACGCGCACCACGCGGCCGACGCTGAATTGGGGCTGTGACCCTGCGCTGCGGCTAACCCGAGCCAAGCGCACGCGCAACGTTCGGAAACGCCCGCAGCAACTTGCCGTCCATCGTGACCAGCGAAGTACCCAGCTGCATGGCCAAGGCAACGAATTCACAGTCGTAGGCTGAGCAGTCGCTGTCTTTCACTAGCGCCATCACGCTACGCGAATCCACCTCGTACTCCGCGCCGGCAAGCAGGGCCTCGGCTTCTTCCTGGATGGCCAAGGCCTGATCGAGACCGAGGCTGCCCCGTCGCAAATAACCCGCGAGGATGTTGCGGAACTCGCTGCGCCACAGGACGGGCGCGGCCCAATCGGGATCGGTTTCAAACAGCGCCTCGGCCGCCTCGGTGTACTCGGCCGGCAGATACAGGTAGGCCAGGATATTCGAATCGACGACGATCATGCGCGGCCCGCGCGCTTGGCGGTGTCGATGTCCTTCGCGCGGAATTTGCCTTTGGGCAGCTCGGCGCGCAACGCCCGAGCGCGCGCCAAACGCTGGGCCGGCGCGATGCGAGTCGGCACCAGCAAGGTTTCCAGGCACACGATGGCTTCGCTGTTCAGGCTGCGCCGATGCAGGTCGGCCGACAGTTTGAGCCGTTCATAGACTTCGTCGGGAATGTTCTTCAGGGTAAGCGTCGTGGGCATGGGCTTCTCCAACCGTAATGGTTCCATTGTGGTTTCGCTTATAGGCGTCGTCAAGCTCCGAACTTTCAAAACCGGCATCCAGCTCCATGCAGGTTTGTAAGCTTCCCCGCTCCTGGCGCGACAGAGAAATTCCTCACCGGAGAATCTCATGCGCGCTTTTTTATTGCTCTGTGCCCTGCTCGCTCCCGCCGTTCACGCGGCGACCTGCACCGCCATCAGCGGCGATACCCGCAACCGTCTGCTGGAGCTGTATACCTCGGAAGGATGCAGTTCCTGCCCACCCGCGGATCGCTGGCTGTCGCACCTGCCCAGGGATGCCGGCGTGGTGCCGCTGGCCTTCCATGTGGATTACTGGGACAAACTGGGCTGGCGCGATCCGTATACCCAGGCCGCGTTCAGCCAGCGCCAGCGCGCGCGCAACGGCGGGCCTGGATGGGTATATACGCCCCAGGTGATGCTGGACGGGGAAGATTTCCGCGCCTGGCATCGCGGCCTGCCCGCCCGGCCAACCGCACCCGCCCAGGCCGGACTCGTGCTCGCGCTCGACCAG
>JBGSZD010000220.1:0-5331 GCA_041750575.1 Thiobacillus sp.
CAGCGGACGCCGAATCGCTGACGCGCGAAGCCCTGGGGTATGCGCTACCGGTCTCCGGCCTGGCCTGGTGGATACAGGCACGCCCCGCGCCAGACCGCGCTTTCGAGGCCACGCGCGATACCGCTGGGCGGATTTCGCAACTCAAGCAGGACGGCTGGGTGATCGATTACCTGCAATATGCCGTCGATTCGCCCGCGCGCCCGCGCAAACTGGTTGTAGCGCGCGCTGGGCTGGAAATCCGCCTGGTGGCAGACAGTTGGTTGGCCGAATGAGCCACGCCTACCCCGCTCCCGCCAAGCTCAATCTGTTCCTGCATGTCGTCGGTCGGCGTACCGACGGCTATCACCTGCTGCAAAGCGTATTCCGGTTGATCGATCGCGCCGACACAGTGCATCTGGAATTGCGGGATGACGGTCGGGTGGTGCGTGAAGGCGACTTGCCCGGCGTGGCCGAGGTCGACGATCTCACCGTGCGAGCGGCGCGCCTGTTGCAGGCGCATGCCCCTGCAGGTGCCGGAGTGACGATCCGGCTGGACAAAATCCTGCCCTTGGGCGGCGGCCTGGGAGGTGGCAGTTCGGATGCCGCCACGGTTTTATTGGCGCTCAATTGCCTGTGGCAGGTCAATCTGCCGCGCGAAACCTTGCAACACCTGGCGTTGCAGCTGGGTGCCGACGTGCCTGTGTTCATATTCGGCCAGAGCGCGTTTGCCGAAGGCGTGGGCGAGATATTGCATCCCGTGAGCGTGCCGCCAGCCTGGTATGTCGTGCTGATGCCACCAGTACAGGTGCCGACCGCAGCAGTTTTTGCGGCGCCAGAATTGACACGCAACACGCCAGCCCTCAAAATAGCGCGCTTTTCCGCAGGCATGGGTCAGCATAATGACCTTCAGCCCGTGGTCGTCGATCGCTATCCCGAAGTCGCGCGCCATTTAGAATGGCTGGCGCAATTCGGCGAAGCGCGGATGACCGGTTCGGGTGCCTGCGTGTTTGCAACGTTCGGGACGGAAGAGGCGGCGCGTGGCGTGCTGCGGCAACTGCCCGAAACGATGCAGGGTTTTGTGGCGCAGGGTCTCGACAAGCATCCGCTGTACGACTGCTGCACCAAGTAGTGCCCATTGGGGAGTCGCCAAGTGGTAAGGCATCGGATTTTGATTCCGACATTCGTAGGTTCGATCCCTACCTCCCCAGCCAGTTAAGCGAACAGCCGCCGGTGGCGGCTGTTTTTGTTGTTGTGTCGGCCCAGCCAATCGCCGGAGACTCGCGTGTCCATAGACAATTTGATGGTGTTTACCGGGAATGCCAATCCGCGTTTAGCCAGCGATGTGGTGCGCCATCTCAATATCCACCTCGGTCGCGCCACGGTGTCGCGCTTCTCCGATGGCGAGGTGATGGTCGAGCTCCTCGAGAACGTGCGTGGCAAGGACGTGTTCGTGCTGCAGTCGACCTGCCAGCCGACCAACGACACCTTGATGGAAGTGATGGTGATGGTTGATGCGCTGAAGCGCGCCTCGGCCGGCCGTATCACCGCGGCGATCCCGTATTACGGTTATGCTCGCCAGGACCGCCGCACGCGCTCGGCGCGAGTGGCGATTACCGCCAAGGTGGTGGCGAACATGCTGCAGGGCGTCGGTGTGGACCGCGTGCTGACGATGGATCTGCACTCGGATCAGATTCAGGGTTTTTTCGATATCCCGGTCGATAACATTTACTCCAGCCCGATCCTGCTGGGCGACATCTGGAAGCGCGACCATCCGAACCTGATGGTGGTGTCGCCGGACGTGGGCGGGGTGGTGCGGGCGCGGGCGATTGCCAAGCGCCTGGAATGCGATCTGGCGATCATCGACAAGCGCCGCCCCAAGCCCAATGTGGCCAAGGTGATGCACATCATCGGCGACGTGAAGGATCGCACCTGCATCATCATGGATGACATGGTCGATACGGCGAATACGTTGTGCGAGGCAGCCAATGCGCTGAAAGAGCACGGCGCGAAGAAGGTGATGGCGTATTGCACCCACCCGGTGTTGTCGGGCAGTGCCGCCGAACGCGTGACGAATTCCGCGCTCGACGAACTGGTGGTAACCGACACCATTCCGCTGCGCGACGATGCGCGCGCATGCAAGAAAATCCGGCAATTGTCGGTGGCTGAACTGCTGGCGGAAACGATCCGCCGCATCAGCAATGAGGATTCCGTCAGTTCGCTGTTCATCGAATAGCGGCTGGTTGAATGCCCCTGGTCGCGGGGGCTTTTATTTGAAAACTGGAGAAATACTATGGAAATCGAAGTCATCGCATTCAAGCGTGAATTGCAAGGTACGGGTGCGAGCCGCCGTCTGCGTCACGCCGGCAAAGTCCCCGGCATCGTTTACGGTGGCACCGTCGCCCCGGTGCAGATCGAACTGGATCACAACGCGCTTTACCATGCGCTGCGCAAGGAGTCCTTCCATGCGTCGGTGCTGACGCTCAGCGTCGATGGCAACAAGGAATCGGTGCTGCTGCGCGATACGCAATGGCATCCCTATCGGCAGCAGGTGCTACATATCGACTTTCAGCGTGTCGACAAAACGCACAAAATACACGTCAAAGTCCCGCTGCACTTCCTGAATGAGGATACTGCGCCTGGCGTTAAAACCGGTGGCGGCAAAGTCAGCCATGTGTCGACTGAAATCGATGTGTCCTGTCTGCCTGGCAATCTGCCGGAGTTCATCGCGGTGGACTTGGGCGCGCTGGAACTGGGTCACTCCATCCATGCGAACGACCTCACGCTGCCCGAGGGCGTGGAGCTCGTTGCGCACATTCAGCATGAGAACCCCGCGGTGGCGACGATCACGCTGCCCAAGGGGATGAAGTCTGACGAGCCTGCATCCGAGACGCCAGCTGCACCCGCAGCCTGAGTCTTAACGCAGCCCGTCTGTGGTTGCGTTGCAAGTCGTTATGACGGCACCCCGCCTCATTGTCGGCCTCGGTAACCCGGGGCGCGACTACGAAGAAACCCGGCATAACGCCGGGTTTTGGTTTTGCGCGCGCCTCGCGCAGGCGTGGGGCGTAGCGCTGGCGCAAGAATCGCGCTTTCATGGCATCGTCGGGCGCAGCCCACGGAACGTCTGGCTGCTGCTGCCACAGACTTTCATGAATCGCTCGGGTCAAGCGGTCGGTGCGCTTGCGCGCTTTCATCGCATCACGCCGGCTGAAATCCTGGTGGTGCACGATGAACTCGATATTCCCCCCGGCCAACTGCGCCTCAAGTTCGGCGGCGGCATGGGCGGGCACAATGGCCTCAAGGACATCACTGCGCATCTGGGGACACAGGATTACTGGCGCCTGCGCATCGGTATCGGCCATCCGGGCGACCGCAACGAAGTCGTGAACTACGTCCTGAAACCGCCGCGCCGCGAGGAACAGAGTGAGATCGACGCCGCCATCGAGCGCGCACTCGATTTGTGGCCGTTGATCGAAAAAGGCGAGTGGAACGCCGCAACCCAGCGCGCCAATACCCAACCCGCTTCATCCAAACTCCAGGAAAAACCATGAGTCTCAAATGCGGCATCGTTGGCCTGCCCAACGTCGGAAAATCAACCCTGTTCAATGCGCTCACCCAGGCGGGCATCGCGGCGGAGAACTATCCTTTTTGCACCATCGAGCCGAATACCGGGGTGGTCGAAGTCCCGGATGCACGCTTGGCGGCTTTAGCCCAAATTATCAATCCGCAAAAAATCGTTCCGGCCATTGTCGAGTTCGTCGATATCGCCGGCCTGGTCGCGGGGGCGTCCAAGGGCGAAGGCTTGGGTAACCAGTTTTTGGCCAACATCCGCGAAACTGACGCGATCTGCCACGTGGTGCGCTGCTTCCATAACGAAAACGTGATCCACGTCGCCGGCAAGGTTGATCCGCTGTCGGATGTGGAAACCATCGCCACCGAGTTGGCGCTTGCTGACCTCGCGAGTGCCGAAAAAGCCCTGGCCCGCTACGAAAAGCCGGCGCGTGCCGGCGACAAGGAAGCCCAAAAAATGGTCGCTGCCCTGAAGCCGGTCGTTGCCACCCTGAACGAGGGTCGTCCCGCCCGCGCCGCCGGCCTGGATGCGGAAGGGCTGGATGCAATCAAGCCGCTTTGTCTGATGACGGTGAAGCCCACGCTGTATGTCGCCAACGTCAGCGAGGACGGCTTCCACGACAACCCCATGCTTGACGCGCTGAAAGCCTTTGCCGAGAAAGAAGGGGCGCCGGTGGTGCCCGTATGCGCGGCGCTGGAGGCCGAGTTGCAGGAGTTGTCGCTGGAAGATCGGGTGGAGTACCTGAAGGAACTGGGCTGGAACGAGCCGGGACTGAATCGCCTGATCCGTGCCGCCTATGATTTGCTTGGCTTGCAGACCTATTTTACCGCCGGGGTGAAGGAGGTGCGTGCCTGGACAATCCACAAGGGCGACACTGCACCGCAGGCGGCGGGCGTCATCCACACCGACTTCGAGCGCGGCTTCATTCGTGCACAGACCATTTCGTTCGAGGATTTTGTCGCCTGCAAGGGCGAGCAGGGTGCCAAGGAGGCTGGCAAGATGCGCGCTGAAGGAAAGGAATATGTCGTCAAGGACGGCGATGTCATGAATTTCCTGTTCAATGTCTGATTGGGCGTCTGAATCCGGCAATTTTCCTGCCAGGGTGTTTGACAGGGGGTTCTGAACCCCCCTATAATCTCGCGCTTCGTTTGGGTGGGGTTCCCGAGCGGTCAAAGGGATCAGACTGTAAATCTGACGGCTCTGCCTTCGAAGGTTCGAATCCTTCCCCCACCACCAGAATATTTCAAGCGGTACCGGCAGTTCGAGTGGGGCGAAGCGGGTGTAGCTCAATGGTAGAGCTGAAGCCTTCCAAGCTTAAGACGAGGGTTCGATTCCCTTCACCCGCTCCAGTTTTTGTGTGGGCTTATCTGTTGTAAGTCCTAGGCCCATGTAGCTCAGTGGCAGAGCACTCCCTTGGTAAGGGAGAGGTCGGCAGTTCAATCCTGCCCATGGGCACCAGGTTCTTGGGTGCTGCCATACAAGGTGGCGCACCCGTTGGCAGGGCGTTGCGATGCGGCGCCTGTTAAATTTAGATGGCTGATTTGTGGTTGTCGAAGTCGACGCATCATTTACTTGATTGAGGGGTTAATGAAATGGCTAAGGAAAAGTTCGAGCGGACCAAACCGCACGTAAACGTAGGCACGATTGGACACGTTGACCACGGCAAGACCACCTTGACCGCGGCGATCACCACCATTCTGTCGAAGAAATTTGGTGGAGCGGCGAAGAAGTACGACGAGATTGACAGCTCGCCCGAAGAGAAGGCGCGCGGCATCACCATCAAC
>JBGSZD010000221.1:0-5994 GCA_041750575.1 Thiobacillus sp.
CGCCAGCGGCGTCGTCGGTGCGGTACTGCGCCTGCCCGGTACGCGCCGCGAAGAGGCCGACTCCCACGAACGTGCCCATGCCTTGCTGCACCGTATGGGCATCGCGCAGCATGCCGGTCGTCTCGCCAAGAATCTGCCTTACGGTGACCAGCGGCGGCTCGAAATTGCCCGCGCGCTGGCTTCCGAACCGACCTTGCTGGCTTTGGACGAACCCGCTGCCGGTATGAATCCGGCCGAGCGCGCCGCACTGCGCGAACTGCTGCTGCAACTCCAGGCCGACGGGCTGACGCTGCTGCTGATTGAACACGACGTGAAACTGGTGATGGGCCTGTGCACCCGGCTGGCGGTGCTCGACTACGGGGTGAAAATCGCCGAAGGCACGCCCGATGTGGTCAGCCGCGACCCCAAGGTCATCGCGGCCTACCTGGGGGACGAGGCGGCATGAGCGCACTGCTGACGGTCAGCCAGTTGTCGGTAGCCTACGGCGGCATCCAGGCGGTGCGCGATCTCAGCCTGGAGGTTGCGGCGGGCGAAATGGTCTGTCTTATCGGCGCCAACGGCGCGGGCAAGACCACCACCCTCAAGGCCATTAGCGGACTGGTTGCGCCGAAGACGGGCAGCGTGCATTTTGATGGACAGCCGCTTACCCGGCTGCCGGCGCATGAAATTGCGCGGCGTGGGCTGGCGCTGGTGCCGGAAGGGCGCGGCGTATTCCCGCGCATGTCGGTCGCCGAAAACCTGATGATGGGGGCTTACAGCCGCAACGACCGTGCGGCTATCGCCCGTGATCTCGATCAGGTGTTCTCGTTGCTGCCGCGTTTGACTGAACGCAGGACGCAGTCCGCCGGACTGTTGTCCGGCGGCGAACAGCAGATGCTGGCCCTGGGGCGCGCGATGATGGCACGGCCGCGCCTGCTGTTGCTGGACGAGCCGAGCATGGGGCTGGCACCCCTGATGGTGCAGGCCGTGTTCGATATCATCCGTCAGATAGCGGCAGGTAACGTGGCGGTATTGTTGATCGAGCAGAATGCGCACTTGGCCCTGAAAACCTGTGCACGAGGCTATGTGCTGGAAAACGGTGCCATCAGCTTGAGCGGCCCAGCCATGGATCTCGCAGCGAATCCGGCCGTGCGTCACGCCTATATGGGCGAATAAACCATAAGTGTTGTTTATGAGCCACATAGTACAAATGATCCTGGGCAGAAACAGTTTACAGTTATTTTCAATAAACAGAATATGCTAATATCCGCTTCACCATATGAGTTGTTTATTGTCCTGTAGTTCCTTTTAACTGTTCTCTGGAGTCATCATGCAAATCGCCAAACTGACCGCAGCCCTGATTGCTGTCGCCGCTTCTTCCGCCGCTTTCGCCAACGGCACCGCTCCGGCTGCCGCCGCTGCTACCCCCACTTCCGCTGACGCATGGGTCGCCAAAATGACCGATCCGACGCAAAACGCCTCCGCGTTCAAAGATCCCAAGGCTTTCGTTCCCTGGATGAACTCCATGGTTGATCCCGCGACTTCCATCGCTATGACCAACGCCATGATGAACCCCAACACTTCGTTGCGCTTCATGACTGGCATGATGAATCCGGCTTCCTTCCAGAACTACATGCAGTTCATGGATCCCGCGGTTTCGATGAAGTGGATGGCCGCTGCAATGGACCCCAACTTCTACACGGCTGCCATGGCTCCGTTCATCAACCCCAACCTGTACATGAAGTGGATGATGGCTCCGATGGATCCCCGTCTTCTGTCCACCGGCATGCAAGCGCTGAACCCCGGCATGTACACCAACTGGATGATGGCCCCCATGAGCCCCCAGGCCATGAACGCCATGATGGCCCCGCTGAACCCCAGCATGTACACTAACTGGATGGGCGCTGTTGCCAACCCCCAGACCTACGGTCCGCTGGTCGGCGGCATGGTCAACCCTGCCACCTACAATAACGCCTTGCAGGGTTTCAACCCGCTGACCATGATGGCGCCGATGATGGCTCCCGCCGCTCCCGTTGCGCCTGCCGCCGCTCAGTAATACGGTCGGTTGTTGAAGTTAAAACCCCCGGTGTGATGCCGGGGGTTTTTATGCTTTCGGATTCTGGATTTAGCAGCTAATCCGCCTAGTATTAGATTTGCGTGTCAGGGATGAAATCATGTTTCGTCGGATAGTTTCTGCTTGGTTGCTCGTATGGAGCACGGCTTCTGCCTGGGCAGGGGATATCGCATCCACCATGCCAGATAAACAGGCAGTGGGTTTTGAGCAATTGCTGGATATGCGCAGCAACGTCGGCTTTGCTCGCCATCCGCAGCAGGCATTGAACCTGGCGGATGCCATGTCCGATCCGGAGTTTCTGGCGGCCGCCATGGTGATGAGCGCCAACCCGGAAACCTGGCTGAACGCCATAGAACGAGCCGGTGCCGCAGAGGTACCCCAAAATATTGCCCAGGTAGCCAGCCCCGAAATGCTGGCCGACTGGTTGTTTTCGTCGATCGATCCCCAGTTTCAGCAGGCGGTCCTGAGCCGCATGCTCGACCCGAAAAAGCCGCAGCGCTGGATGCAGGCGATGACCGATCCGCGTTTCTACATGCCCGCGCTGGCCATGATGAACCCGGCCATGCCCATGCAATGGATGAAGGTCACCGCCGATGGCCGCATGATCAAACCCATGCAGGTCTGCTTCGACCCCAAGACTTACCTCAACTGGATGCGCCTGCCGATGCCGGCCGCGCCAGACGCCAAAAAGAATGGCGACAAGGTCCCGTCGCCCACGTCCTACCAGTGGAAACCACCGCAACGCTATTGAGTGTTTGAAGTAAAGCGGTGCAACTGGCGCTCGGTCAGCACCGCATCGAGCGGCATGTCCCACGGATCGTGCGGTAGCGCATCCACCAATTGGCATTCATAGGCAATTCCCACCAGACGGGGCTTGCGCCAGTTTCGCCGGTGCCGCATGAACGCCAGCGTCGCATCGTAATATCCCCCGCCCATCCCCAGCCGATACCCTTGGCGATCGAATCCCACCAGCGGCATCAGCAGTAGATCGAGTTGGCGCGCTCGCAACGGCTTGGCATCCACCGGTTCAGGAATGCCGTAGCGGTTCGGATTCATGCGCGTGTTGCGGCCCACCCGCCCGAATCGCATCACCCGTCCCCGCCTCGGCAACACCGGCAGGTAGCATTCTCGCTGCATGCATAGCGCCTGGTTGAGCAGGGGATGCGCGTCGAATTCGCTGCCTTGCGGCAGATACAAGCCGATGCGCCGCGCGCGCAGCAGGAGTCCGTGGCGCAATGCCAGTCGCAGCGAGGCGCGGGCGGCCTGATGGCGCGCCGCGGGCTTCAACGCATTGCGCGCGGCCTTGAGCTGGCGTCGGAGGGTGGATTTATTCATGTCGGCGGAATGAGGGCTCCCCGCCTGTGCCGTGACGCGCCGCAGACTCTTGAACCGGGGTTCAAGACGGCCGCGCTCAAAGGCACTTTGGGCACATGAAACGTGTCACGCGCACACCCGCACCGGAATAGACCGCAGCCTTGCACGTATGCATTGGTTCAGAGAAATTGCAGCGAACCTCGAACACCGCAGGGAGCGACACCAGTTTAGAAGAGTTTGTCCTGTTCTTCCAGCACAGAATCCAGCAGGGTGCTGCAATGCGTCAGTCGGGTGCGGGTTTCCTCGATCAAGGCACCGCCACCATGGGTCAGCAGGTCGTGCGCCAGATTCAGCCCCGCCATGATAGCGATGCGCTCGGCACCGATTACCTTGCTGCTGTCGCGGATCGCGCGCATTTTTTCGTCCAGATAATCGGCCGCCGCAATCAGCGCCGATTCCTCCTCCCGAGAACACGCCACCTTGTAAGCGCGGCCCAGAATATGGATTTCGATAGAACGCGGCCCGGCCATCAGACGTCCTCCGGCAAGGTGTCGAGCAGCGTCTGTAGCCGCATTTTGGCCGCGTCCAGGCGGGTTGTCAGCTGCTTGTTGTCCTGCTGCGACGCAAGCAACTGTTGGCGTAACGCGATGTTTTCCTGCCGCAGCGTATGGCACAGTTCGGCTACCTGGCGGATTTTGGCTTCGAGGGTATCGAGTTCGGCGTGCATGGGCGGGACTATAGGGGCCGCCGCGCAGACGGTCAATCGCGCGTCTGCATTCCAACCTGCCCGTGGGTTGCGGGCATTTGCGCTCTCTGGGTATAATGCGCGCCTTCAGGTGCCGACGCGGCTTTCCGCCGCCGAGGTTAAACGGGAAACAGGTGCGTGGCGGCTAAGCCATCAAACCTGTGCTGCCCCCGCAACGGTACGCGCTAAACGGTGCATCACACACGCCACTGGGTTCGCCCGGGAAGGCGATGCATTTCAGGCGCGAGCCCGGATACCGGCCTGAGCCCTGTCGCGACGCAACTCGCACAGCGGATCGTGCAACGCGCTCGCGGGGAACCGGGCGCCCAACTGGAAATGATCATGCGTCAAATCCCTCTCGCGTTTGCCTTCGCCGCAAGCTTTGCCGTGCCCGCTTGCGCGGAAACCCTGCCGGAATTCATCGGCGACACCATCGTTGTCACGCCGACCGGCGCCTCTCAGAAACTGGCCGCACCGTTGCAACACGCCAGCGTCATCACGCGTGCCGATATCGAATCGTCAAGCGCGGGCGATATGCCTACGTTGCTGCGTCAGGAGTCCGGCGTGGAAATCGCGCAGACTGGCGGCCTCGGCGCACAGAGCGCGATTCGCATCCGCGGGTCGGAATCTGATCACGTGCTGGTGTTGATCGACGGTGTGCGCGTCAATTCGGCCAGTACCGGCGCCACCGCCCTCGACCAGATCCTGCTCGACGAAGTCGACCGCATCGAGATCGTGCGCGGCAATGTCTCGAGTGTATACGGCTCCGAGGCCATCGGCGGCGTAGTGCAGATTTTCACCCGGCGCGGTGAAGGGCAGATGAAAGTATCAGGCCGCGCGGGTCTCGGCTTGGACGATACCCGCAAGCTGGCGCTGGCCGTTGGCGGGGCACTGGGCGACACGCGCATACATCTGGGCGTGTTGCGCACGCAAACCGACGGATTTTCGAGCGCACGAGCCGAGTTCGTGCCAGCACCCTTCGTCTTCGCGGCGGCCGACATCGACGACGACGCCTACCGCAATACCACCTTCAATCTGGCACTTTCGCATCAACTGCAAGCCGGACACGAGTTCGGTATCACGGCTTTCCAGTCGCACGGCGACACGGAATTCGACGGCACTTCTCGCAACCACAGCGAGCAGACCCTGAGCACGCTTGCCGTCTACAGCGATAACCGCTGGCTGCCCGGCTGGCACAGCCGCGTACAAGTTTCGCAGGGCGTCGACGATCTGGTGTCCGATTTCAACGGTGCGCCTGGCGACCGCTTCAAGACGCGCAATCGCCAACTCGTCTGGCACAACACAGTGGACGCAGGTCCAGGAGCGCTGCGCTTGGGCATCGAAGGCTTGTGGCAGCGTTTCGACACCAACCAGGTCTATAGTGAAGATGCGCGCCGCGTGGGCAGCGTGCTGGCGGGTTATACCGTTGCCGCCGGCACGCACGATGTGCAACTGAACCTGCGCCGCGATGACTACAGCGACGTCGGCGGTGCGACCACCGGTCTTGTAGGCTACGGTTACCGGCTGACGCCGTCCGTCCGTGTGTCGGCGAGCGTCTCGACCGCATTCCGCGCGCCGACCTTCAACGAGCTCTACGGCCCCTTCGGCAGCAATCCCGCGCTTGAACCCGAGCGTGCGAAGAGTGCTGAAGTCGGATTCACCTACAGTGGCATATACGGGCTGGCGCGCGTTACCGCCTTCGCTACCCGCACCCGCGACCTCATCAATTTCGTCCCGCCGACCTTCACCGCCACCAACGTCGATCATGCGGAGAATCGCGGCGTCGAGCTTTCGTGGCAGGGTGCGCTCGTCGGGCTGGACGCACGCACCGCGCTGACCGTGCAGAACCCCGAGGATGCCGCGACCGGCCTGGGCCTGTTGC
>JBGSZD010000222.1:0-3068 GCA_041750575.1 Thiobacillus sp.
ACCAGGCGGCGGCGCGGTCGGCGAGCTGGCCGATGTGCGGCTTTTCGCTCTGCGCGCGGTCGAGCAGGCGCACGATGGACGCCAGCCGCGTATCGGCGCCGAGTTTGTCGACCCTCACCACCAGCGGACTCGCCTGGTTGAGGCTGCCGCCGACCACTTTCGCGTTGACGGCTTTCGACACCGGCAGCGATTCGCCGGTAAGCATCGCTTCGCTCACCGCGCTGTCTCCCTCGACCACCACGCCGTCGGCAGGCAAAGTTTCACCGGGACGCACCAGCAGGTTATCGCCGACGACGAGCCGCGCCACCGGGACCTGTTCCTCGTTGCGCGCTGGCCAGTTGGGCAGCCGGGTGGTGACGGCGGGAATGAGCTTCACCAGTTCCTCCACCGCAGCACCGGCACGCCGACGCGCGTTCATTTCGAGAAAGCGTCCGGTCAGCAGCAGAAAGATGAACATGGTGACCGAGTCGAAATACACTTCGCCGTGGCCAGAGAAGGTGGCATACACGCTGGCGATGAAAGCCGTACCCACGCCCAGCGCCACCGGCACGTCCATGCCGAGGTTGCGTCGTTTCAGGTCGCGCCAGGCGCCGATGAAGAATGGCCACGCCGAATACAGCACCACCGGGATGGTGAGCACCAGGCTTGCCCAGCGCATCAGCAGCCGGATGTCGTCGGTCATGTCGGTGGCGGTGTAGGTCGGCAACGCGTACATCATCACCTGCATCATGCCGAGGCCGGCGATGGCGAGCCGCTTGATCGCGGTGTTGCGCTCGCGCTTGTGGATGTCGTCGGAGCGACCGGGGTCGAACGGGTGCGCGATGTAGCCGATGTCGGAGACGGCTTTCAAAATCGCCGACAACTGGATGCGGCTGTTGTCCCAGCGTACCCGCGCGCGGCGGGTGGCGTAGTTGATTTCCACCGACAGCACGCCGGGCAGACCCGCAATGTGGCGCTCGTTCAGCCAGATGCACGCGGCGCAGACGATGTTTTCCAGGATCAGCGCGGCTTCGCGGATGTTTTCCGTTTCCACCCGGACAAAGCTTTCCTGGATTTCCGGCAGGTCGTACAGCCCCAGTTGCGCCAGTTCGGCCTCGGCATCCTGCGGCGTGGCGGGCAGCGCGGTGCGGTGCGTGTAGTACGCACCCTGGCCGCTGTCGATGATGGTCTGCGCCACGGCCTGGCAGCCGCGGCAGCAGGCCTGTTTCGTTTCGCCTTCGAACTGGATGGGGTAGCGGGCGCCGTCCGGCACCGGCAGGCCGCAGTGAAAGCAGCCCGAAAAAAATGGGGCGTCCGTGAGCCCAGGAGAAGTACTCACGAAACGCCCCGCAGGAGGACGCTACCACGCGACAAGCCCAGGAGAGAGGTTGGACCTACCGCTAACGTCATACAGAACACGCGCGTGCAAACGCCATCCGCTTTGCCAGGCTTCCGGTTGGATGTCCTGGCTGGTGTGGACAACGCCGGTGCTTGTGGCTTTGGCGTTGTTCCGGATGGTGTCGACGTCGTGTGTGTAAGCATTCTTCGTTACCGCTTTGCCCCCGGTTTGTCTTGCGCCGCCTTCGGCGCTTCACCCGGTCAATCGGCCATTATAGAAGCGAGAGCGGTCGCACCTGCTCTGCGCATTTCCTTGGGTCGAAGGAGACGATAGCAGTATTGAAGATGCGCATATCATAATATCGTCAAGTTCGAGAATGCAAGACCAATCGAATCCGCTACCATTCCGGCATGAGCGAACGTCTCCAAAGCGCCACATATTTCCCTCCGGTCGAGACGGCGCTGCGCGACCCCAACGGTCTGCTGGCGATGGGTGGGGATCTGTCGGTGGAGCGCCTGCTGGACGCCTATTGTCACGGCATCTTTCCCTGGTTCAACCCCGGCGAGCCCATCCTGTGGTGGAGCCCCGACCCGCGCATGTTGCTGGTGCCAGACGAGGTGCGCGTCACCCGTTCGCTGGCCAAGCGCATGCGGAACGGTGGATTCGAGCTGCGCGTCGACACCGCTTTTGCCGACGTGATGCGCGCCTGCGCGGAACCGCGGGAGGGTGCTGGCGGTACATGGATTTCACCGGCGATGATCGCGGCCTACACCCACCTGTTCGACGCGGGCCACGCCCATTCGGTGGAAACCTGGCACGACGGCAAGCTGGTCGGTGGCCTCTACGGTGTGGCGATCGGCCGCATGTTCTACGGTGAATCGATGTTCAGCCGCGAAGCGGACGCTTCCAAGGTTGCCCTGGTGCGGCTGGCGCGTCAGTTGCAGGCGTGGGGTTTCGGCTTGATCGACTGCCAGATGGAGACCGAGCATCTCGCGAGCCTGGGCGCGCACACGATGCCGCGCGCGGCGTTCACAGCAAGGCTGACGGAGTTGGTAAACTTGCCGTATCGTCCCGGCCCTTGGCATTTCGATGCACCCGACTGAACCGCCGTTCCAGCGCATCCAGTTTTACCTGACCGCGCATTACGACTGCAGCTACCTGCCGGGGCAGCGTGCGCGTTCGCAGGTCGCCACGCCCACCCACCTGATCGACCGCCATGCATACAGCGCGCTGATCCGTGCCGGCTTTCGTCGCAGCGGCCAGTTCACCTATCGCCCGCATTGCGAGCACTGCCACGCCTGCGTGCCGGTGCGCGTCGATGTGAATGGTTTCGTGCCCAACCGGACCCAGCGCCGTTGCCTCAAGCGCAACCGTCATCTCAGTGCGCGTTTCCTGCCGCTCGATTTCAAGGCAGAGCATTACGAACTGTATCGACGCTATCTCGGTAGCCGTCACGCCGGCGGCGGCATGGACCGCGACGGCCCCGACCAGTACACGCAGTTTCTGCTGTCGTCCAACGTCGACAGCGTGATGGTCGAATTTCGTGACGGCGACGCACTGGTCATGGTCGCGGTCATCGACCAGATCGACGACGGCCTGTCCGCCGTCTACACCTTCTTCGACCCCGCGCGCGAACAGGACAGCCCCGGCGTCTACGGCGCCCTGTTGCCGATCGACAGCTTCGCTCCCTTGGCCGGCGATCCGCGCGTCTGGGTCGAGCCCGGTTACGAAGCGTTCGGCGCTCGAGTGG
>JBGSZD010000223.1:0-12944 GCA_041750575.1 Thiobacillus sp.
GGGCGGGGCACCAGCTCGTTCACGCGCGATAGCATCACATCCCAGTCCTTCAGCAGATAGAACATCACCACCGGAATCAGCAGCAGATTGGCCAGCACGCCGACCACGGCCAGCGCGCCGGTTTTCAGCGTCGGCAGCCAATCGGCGCCGTTTTGCGTGGCTTTTTCGGTGAGCCAGGTTTTCAGTGCGGCGACATTGGGGTCGATGGCAATACCGAAGGTCTGCTGAAGCCACGGCAGAAAACGGGTTTGCAGCAGGTCGAGCGTGGCCGGTATGCGCTGGCTCAATTCGGCGAACTGTCCCTGAAACAGCGGTAGCGCAATCAGCGTCAGCACGAACACGCCCAGCCCGGCGAGCACGATGACAGTCACCGTACCAACTCCGCGCGACAGGCCGCGCGCTTCCAGCCGGTCGACCAGTGGGTCGAAAATGTAGGCCAGCAAGGCGCCGGCCAGGAATGGAGTCAGAATCGGGCCGAGCAGATAAACCAGCCCGCCCGTAATGAGCAGGAGAGCAAGCGCAAGCCAGGGAATATTGAGCGGTCGGATGCTGTGCATAGGCGGTAAAATAGCGCACTTTTTGATTCCGGAGCCGGGTGTGTCTTCCATTTCCTATAAAGATGCGGGTGTCGACATCGATGCCGGCGACGCGCTGGTCGAGCGCATCAAGCCGCTCGCCAAACGCACCATGCGCCCCGAAGTGCTGGCCGGCATCGGCGGCTTCGGTGCGCTGATCGAGATTTCCAAGAAGTTCAAGGAGCCGGTGCTGGTCTCGGGTACCGACGGCGTCGGCACCAAACTCAAGCTGGCGTTCGAACTCAACCGCCACGACACCGTTGGCATCGACCTCGTCGCGATGAGCGTCAACGACATCCTGGTGCAAGGTGCCGAGCCGCTGTTCTTCCTCGACTATTTCGCCTGCGGCAAGCTCACCCTCGACACCGCCGAAGCGGTGATCGCCGGCATTGCCACTGGCTGCGAGCAGGCTGGTTGCGCGCTGATCGGCGGCGAAACCGCCGAGATGCCGGGCATGTATGTCGACGGCGAATACGACCTGGCCGGCTTTGCCGTCGGCGTGGTCGAAAAATCGAAAGTCATCGGCGGCCAGTCCATCGTGCCGGGTGACGTCGTGCTGGGGCTGGCGTCCAGCGGCGCGCATTCCAACGGCTATTCGCTGGTACGCAAGCTGATCGATGTGTCCGGCATTGGCCTCAAATCCGACTTTCACGGCCGCCCGTTTGCCGACGCGGTGATGGCGCCGACGCGGATTTACGTGAAGCCCTTGCTCGCGCTGATGGAAAAACTCGACGTCAAAGGCATGGCGCACATCACCGGCGGCGGCATCACCGGCAATCTGCCGCGCTGCCTGCCGGACACCGTCGCCGCGCGCGTCGACCAGAAATCATGGACGCGCCCGCCGCTGTTCGACTGGTTGCAACAGGCCGGCAATGTTGAACCTGCCGAAATGCTGCGCACCTTCAACTGCGGCATTGGCATGTGCGTGGTGGTGGCGGCAAGCGACGCCGCCGCAGCGATGGCGCACCTGCAGGCGAGCGGCGAAACCGTGTGGCGGATCGGCGAAATCGTCGCCCGTCCCGCGGGCGTGGAGCAGGTGTTGTATTCGTGAGTTGTCGCGTTGTCGTGCTGCTGTCCGGGCGCGGCAGCAATTTTCAGGCGATCGTTGAAGCGCGGTTGCCGATCAACATCGTTGCCGTCGTTAGCAACCGGCCGCAGGCGGCGGGGCTGACGTATGCACAGTCACAGGGCCTGACTGCCGTCGCGCTCGATCACACCGACTATTTCGACCGCGCAGTTTTCGACGCGCGGCTGGCAGACGAAATCGAGCGCCATCAACCTGATCTTGTCGTGCTGGCCGGCTACATGCGCATCCTCAGCGCGGCCTTCATCGCACGCTTCGAAGGCCGGCTGCTGAATATCCATCCCTCGCTGCTGCCGATGTTCCCGGGCCTGAAAACCCACGAGCGCGCTTTGGCCGAAGGCGTGAAAATTCATGGCTGCACCGTGCATTTCGTCACCGCCCAGCTTGATCACGGCCCCATCGTTATTCAAGCCGCGGTGCCGGTGCGGGCGGACGACACGCCCGCCACCCTGGCGGCGCGGGTGCTGGAGCAGGAACACCGCATCTACCCACAAGCCATTCGGTGGTTTGCCGAAGGGCGACTGGTAAATAATTGTGGCCGCGTAAACTTGATGGACGATTTGACGTCACAGTCAGTGTTATCCACCGGATCGTGACCATGCTCAAACACCTTCTGCTGACCGCCAGCCTGCTGGCCGCCACCGCTGCTCACGCCGCCCCACAAGGGGACTCCGATCCACTACGCGCTAACACCCGTGTGGAGTCGACTGCCCCGCAGCGGATGAATCTCGTCTACGACCTGTACCGCAACGGCCAGAAACTCGGGCAGGTGACCGATACCTTCACCCGCACGGGCAGCCAGTACAAGCTGGTCAGCGAAACCCGTGCGAATGGCCCGCTGAAATTGTTGTGGCCCGGCAGCATCCGTCTCGAAAGCGTGGGTGCGATCACGGCGCAGGGCCTGCGCCCCACCCAGTTCCAGCACGCCAGCAGCGATGCGCCGAACAAGTTGGCGACCGCCCGGCTCGACTGGGACACGCACCGCATCGCCTACCAATACAAAGGCGAATCGTGGCAGGTGAACGATCTGAAAAGCGGCGCACAGGATCAGCTGTCGCAGCTCTATCAATTCATGTTCGCGCCCAGCCTGCCCGCCGATTACGGCCTGCAGGTGGTGAGCGGCCGCAAGCTCAACGACTATCGCTATGCACGCGGCGACGGTGGCGCGATCGAAACGCCGCTGGGCACGCTGGCCACGCAGCAGTATCAGCGCCTGACCCGGCAGCCCGACGACAAGGCCATCACCGTGTGGGTCGCCCCCGCGCGCGGCAATCTGCCGGTGCGCATCCGCGTGGTTGAAGACGGCATCACCTTGGAACAGCGCCTGGTGCGCGCCAACGTAGACGGTTAAGTTTTGCCGGCCCTCAGCGCGGCAGGCCTTGTATGCGCGCGCCCGACCTCAGCCCCTGCCGCAGAAAACTGCCCTGCGATACTTCCAGCGCGTAACGCACCTCCGTATTCGGGCAGTGCAGGGTGTCGGTGCGTGGCTGCATATCGGCAAAACCGGCGATTCGGCCCGCCGCATCGATGAAGGCAATCGACAGCGGCAGCGGCGTGTCGCGCATCCAGAAGCAATGCCGTCCCGGCATATCGAACACGAACAACATGCCGCTGTCGGCGGGCAGATGCGTGCGGCCCATCAGGCCTTGCTGGCGCTGCTGTTGGGTGGCAGCGACCTCGACCTGAATGGTCTGGCCGCCGATCGTCAGCGGCAGGCGATCGGCGGCGTGGGCCGCACTGCCGACCCCAGCCAGAAAAATCAGCAGAAAAACGTGCCTTTGGGAACGCATGTTCTTTCTACTCACCAGCCGCGCTGAACTTACTCAAGCTCGGGCAATTCCGCCGCCATCACCGCGTCGGCCTGCGCCTTGCGGAAGTCGTTGAGCTTCGACACCATCCCGCTGTCGAATCGGGCGATGATCGATGCAGCGAATAGTGCCGCGTTGGCAGCGCCGGCTTCGCCGATGGCAAACGTGGCGACCGGAATGCCCTTGGGCATCTGCACGGTGGACAGCAGCGAATCCATGCCCTTGAGATATTTCGACGGGATGGGCACGCCCAGCACCGGCAGGATGGTTTGGGATGCGACCACGCCGGCCAGATGCGCCGCCCCGCCCGCGCCCGCGATGATCGCCTTGAGGCCGCGCGCTTCGGCACTGGAAGCGTATTCGACGATCAGTTCCGGCGTGCGGTGCGCGGACGCGACCTTGGCTTCAAACGGGATGCCTAGCTGCTTCAACTGGATGGCCGCGTGTTTCATCACGTCCCAGTCGCTGGACGACCCCATCACTATCCCTACCAAAGGTGTGCTCATTGTGCTGCTCCCCGCTGTGCAAAAGGCGGCATTTTAATCCTTTTGAGATGGTCGGATGAGGTTCAAAACCGCCCGTTTTTTTCATATTCCCCGCTTACAGTACGGTTACTTGAGTCATCCCAATACAATGGCGCGTGCGAACCCGGAGACACCCATGCCCGCTTCCTTGCAAGCCCTGATTCTGCTCACGCTGTCCAACGTTTTCATGACCTTTGCCTGGTATGCGCATCTGAAAGAGATGAACAACCAGCCGTGGGTAATCGCGGCCCTCGTCAGCTGGGGCATCGCGTTGTTCGAGTATCTGCTGCAGGTGCCGGCCAATCGTATTGGCTTCACCGTAATGAGTCTGCCGCAACTGAAAATCATGCAGGAAGTCATCGCACTCACGGTGTTCATCCCGTTTGCCGTGCTCTACATGAAGGTCGAGCTGAAATGGGATTTTCTGTGGGCGTCGCTGTGCCTGGTCGGCGCGGTGTACTTCATGTTCCGGGGCGCCTGAGCCCGGCGACCGCTTACCTGATGCGCCCCATCTGCACCATCACCTGGCAGGGATTACCCTGCACCGGCGGCAGGCTGACATGCTGTTGCGCCGCGCGCGCGTCGACTTCCTTGTTGTGGCCGTCCCAGTAGGCCTGGCATTCAGGTAGCGTTTTCATGGTTTGCAGTTTGGCGACGTAGGCCTGGCGTTCCTGATCGGTCATCAGTTGCGCGCCTCGAATGTTGTTGCCGCTGGCGTACCAGGGAAATGCGTGGGCGAGCGGGACAACCAGGGCGAGGGCGAGACAGGCGGCGATGCGTTTCATGATGCGGCTTTCGAGGCGGGAGGAAGAGCACCATCCTACCCCGCCTACCGCCAGACGCAAAAAAGCCCCGACGGGCGGGGCTTTTTGGGTGAGGCCGATGCTTACACGCAACCGGTCGGCTTCGGCGTGCCGGCGTAACGGCCAGCCTGCTTGGCGGGGCCGAACGGGAACAGGTCGAACAGGAATTTCTTTTCGCCCCATTCCGGGCCGAATTCTTCCTTCAGTCCTTTTTGCAGGAAGCGCAGGTTGGGCGCGGTGCCGTTTTCGGCAAAAAAGCTGCGCATGTAGTTGATGATTTTCCAGTGATTTTCCTGGAGCTCCAACTTGTCTTCCTTGGCCAGTTCGACCGCCAGTTCTTCAGACCAGTCTTCCAGGTTGACCAGATAGCCTTCGGGGTCGGTCTCGACCATCTTGCCGTTGATTTCACGTTCCATGGTTCAGTCCTTGCGTTCAAAAAAATTGCGATGACGCAGGATAGAATAACCTAGTAAATTAGTCAACCACTCCCGATGGGTAGGTAGGGCTTACGCCGCTGCCGGTTTCCAGGCGTGCGATTCGCCGCGCGCCTGCTTGAGCCAGGCGTAGTAGGCGTCGTACATCCGCATTCCGTGGTCCAGCATTTCGTGGTCGTTGGCGTACAACGCCGACAAGCCCAACGATTGCGCCAGCAGTCCGGCGCATTGCGGCGCCAGATCAAGACGAGCGGTATCGGCGCCGCGCACGATGATGGCAAGCTGCTGCAGGGCAGGCTCAGTCAGGTCGTGCAGGCGCAAAAAGGCATCGAAGCTGCACAACTCGCCGACGTGGCCGTATTCCACGCCCGGGATATCGTAGGGAATTGCGCCGGTTGCTTCCGCGACTTTCAGTGCCTCGGTGGCGGGCACGTAGAGAAACTCGGCGTCCTTGTCGATGAAGCGCGCGATCAGCCACGGACAAGCGATGCGGTCGATCTTGGGCCGCTCACGCGTCACCCATTTCATTTGGTCATGACCTTTCCGCCCGCCGCCTTGTAGGCTTCGAGGCCGCCTTCGATGAAGCGTGCCTTGACGCCGGCGGCTTGCAGGCGATCCACCACACTGTTCGACACGGCGCCGCCACGTACGCAGTAGATCACCACATCCTGCGTGAGCGGCAGGGCGCCGATCCAGGCGTCGATCTTGTCCGGGTTTTTCCACATGGCGCCGGGTATGGTTTCATTCGATGCCGCGTAATCGGCCTCACGGCGCACGTCGAAGACGAGCGTGGTGTCGGGGTTGAGGTCGGCAGGCGCGATGGTGCGCGGCAAGTCCGGGCACTTGTCGGTCGGGCTGCCGCAGCCGCAGCGCTTGAGGGGTTGAGGGGTGGATTCCATATCGATCTCCTAGATAGTCAAAGAATAGGCCAGGCCCAGCAGCGCGCATGCGCCGATGACCTTCATGATGTCGGCCTTGTATTTCCAAAGCGCGACGAAGGCGGCGATGGCGATAATCACCGGGAACCAGTCGAAGACGCCGGCAAACGGCGCGGCCTGCGTGCCGTGCGGCCAGAAGGTGTGCCAGGCGAAAAACACGGCCAGATTGAGAACCACGCCCACCACCGCCGCAGTGATGCCGGTGAGCGGCGCGGTGAATTTGAGCTCGCCGCGGGTGGCTTCCACCAGCGGCCCGCCCGCCAGGATGAACAGAAAGGACGGCAGGAAGGTAAAGAAGGTGGCCACCGCTGCGCCGGCCAGGCCGGCTGCGATCGGATTGTCGAACACGCCCTTGGCGACGCCACCCAGATAGCCCACCCAGGTCACCACCATGATGAGCGGCCCCGGGGTGGTTTCGCCGAGCGCCAGGCCGTCCATCATCTGCGGGCCGGTCAGCCACTGGAAATGCTCCACGCCGCCCTGATACACATAGGGCAACACGGCGTAGGCGCCGCCGATGGTGAGGAAGGCGGCCTTGGTGAAAAACATCCCCATGTCGGCCAGTGCCTGTTCGCCGCGCAGGGCCAGCATGGCCGCCAGCCAGATCAGCGCAAATGCCCCGACGGTGGCGATCAGCCGGACCCAGGAAAACTGTGCGTGGGCGGGCGTGGGCGTATCGTCGTCGATGATCGCCGCGCCGTAGCCCTTGCCGGAGGCGCCATGTCCGCCGCCGCTCTTGAATTTGGCCGGTATGAGCTTGCCGCCGATCGCACCGAGGATGGCCGCCGCCAGCACGATCCATGGAAACCCGATGTCGAACACGAAGATGCCGATGAAGGCGAGCGCCGCCATGCCCCACAGCACTTCGTTCTTCAGTGCGCGACTGCCGATGCGCCAGGCCGCGAACAGGACGACGGCCACCACCGCCGGCTTGATGCCGTAGAAGATGCCCTGCACCAGCGGCACGTCACCCCAGGCGAGATACACGCCCGCCAGTGCCGACAGCAGCAGGAAGCCGGGCAGGAAAAACAGCACGCCCGCGAGAATGCCGCCTTTCACGCCATGCATCAGCCAGCTGATGTAAATGGCCAGTTGGGTGGCCTCGGGGCCGGGCAGGAGCATGCAGAAATTGAGCGCGTGCAGATAACGGTGTTCGGAAATCCAGCGGCGTTTCTCCACCAGATCGTGATGCATCATCGAGATCTGCCCGGCGGGGCCGCCAAAGCTAATGAAGCCGAGTTTGAGCCAATATTTGAAGGCAGTGCCCAGGGTGACGGGCGAGGGGCGAGCGGTGTCCACGGTAAGCATCTCCGGTGCGTATGAACCCAGGCTTGGACGGGACACCGTCTTGTGGGCTGCGAGGCCCGGGCCGGGAGCGGGCAATCCCGGAGGCGCGATTCTAGCCGTTTATCTGGAAGCGAGGCAATGAGGAACGCTCAGCCGGGGCCCGCTTCCGGTGCGGCAAGCCCCAGCACGAATTCCTTGAATGCCTGCGTCGCCGGCGACAGCCGCTTGTCGATGCGGTGCACGATGTACCAGTGGCGCACGATGGGAAATCCTTCGACGTCGAGCACGACGAGGCGCTTCAACGCCAGCTCCAGTTCCAGCGTCTGCAGCGACAGGATGCCCAGGCCGAGCCCGGCCTGCACGGCGTGCTTGATGGCTTCGTTGCTGCTCATTTCCATGCTGGTGTGGATTTCCTGCCCCTTGGCGGCGAAGAAGCGTTCCATCGCGCCGCGTGTGCCTGATCCCGACTCGCGCACCAGAAAGGACTCGGACGCCAGCTGGGCGACCGGGATTTTTTTCTTGCGCGCCAGCGGGTGGCCGGCCGGCGCGATGATGCCAAGTGGATTGTCCATGAAGCGCGTGGATTCCAAGTCCAGGCCCTCGGGCACCTGGCCCATGATCGCCAGATCGATGCGGTTGACAGCGAGCTGCTGCAACACCTCCGCGCGGTTGGCCACGTCCAGATGAATGTTCACCTTGGGATGCGTACTGCGGAAGCGTGCCAGCAAGCCCGTGGCGACTGGATTGGCGGTGGAGGTGACGGCGAGGTTGAGGCGACCGCTTTCCACATCGCGCAACTGCGCCAGATTGGCCTGCAGGTCGTCGAGCCGCGCGGTGATGCTCTGGCTGGCGTGCAGCACTTCGCGTCCGGCCTCGGTGAGAAAGATCTTCTTGCCGAGTTGTTCGGTGAGCGGCAGGCCGAGGATGACCTCGATGCCCTTCACCTGCATCGACACGGCGGGCTGGGAAAGATGCAGTTCCTCGGCGGCGCGCGAGAACGACAGATTGCGCGCGACGGATTCGAAGATGCGGAGCTGGCGCAGGGTGAGGCGGCGCATGGTCGATGTATAAGTAAAAAGATATGGTTTTTATAATAACAATTTAATATTCATTATATAAACCGGTCCGTATAGTTCGCCCCTATCGGTTTCAGGGGATCGCTCCTGAAGCTTTGTTCAACTACCGAAGGAGCCAAGCAATGGATCAGTCCGCACGTTACGCCGACCTTTCCCTCAAGGAAGAAGACCTCATCAAGGGTGGCAAGCACATCCTCGTCGCCTACAAGATGAAGCCGAAGCCCGGCTTTGGCAGCTACCTGTCCTGCGCCGCTCACTTCGCCGCCGAGTCGTCCACCGGCACCAACGTTGAAGTCTCCACCACCGACGACTTCACCAAGGGCGTTGACGCGCTGGTCTATTACATCGACGAAGCGACCGAAGACATGCGGATCGCTTACCCGATCGAGCTGTTCGACCGCAACGTCACCGACGGCCGCTTCATGATCGTTTCCTTCCTGACCCTGGTGATTGGTAACAACCAGGGCATGGGCGACATCGAACACGCCAAGATCCATGACTTCTACATGCCCGAGCGCGCCATCCAGATGTTCGACGGCCCGTCGCGCGACATCTCCGACATGTGGCGCATCCTGGGTCGTCCGATCAAGGACGGCGGCTACATCTCCGGTACCATCATCAAACCGAAGCTGGGTCTGCGTCCCGAGCCGTTCGCAGCTGCGGCCTACCAGTTCTGGCTGGGCGGCGACTTCATCAAGAACGATGAGCCGCAAGGCAACCAGGTGTTCTGCCCGTTGAAGAAAGTGCTGCCGCTGGTGTATGACTCGATGAAGCGCGCGCAGGACGAAACCGGCCAGGCCAAACTGTTCTCCCTGAACATCACCGCTGACGACCATTACGAAATGATGGCCCGTGCCGACTTCGGTCTGGAAACCTTCGGCCCCGATGCCGACAAGTTGGCCTTCCTGGTAGACGGTTTCGTTGGCGGCCCCGGCATGATTACCACCGCCCGTCGTCAGTACCCCAGCCAGTATCTGCACTACCACCGTGCCGGTCACGGCATGATCACCTCGCCCTCCGCGCTGCGTGGCTACACTGCGTTCGTGCTGGCGAAAATCTCGCGTCTGCAGGGGGCTTCGGGCATCCACGTGGGCACCATGGGCTACGGCAAGATGGAAGGCGAGAACAGCGACAAGAACATCGCCTACATGATCGAGCGTGACGAGTGTCAGGGTCCGGTCTACTTCCAGAAGTGGTACGGCATGAAGCCCACCACCCCGATCATCTCCGGCGGGATGAACGCACTGCGTCTGCCCGGCTTCTTCGAGAACCTGGGTCACGGCAACGTCATCAACACCTCCGGCGGCGGCTCCTACGGCCACATCGACAGCCCCGCGGCCGGCGCGATCTCGCTGCGTCAGTCGTACGAGTGCTGGAAGTCGGGCGCGGATCCGATCGAATACGCGAAAGAGCACAAAGAATTTGCTCGCGCCTTCGAGTCCTTCCCCGGCGACGCCGACAAGATCTTTCCCGGCTGGCGTGAAAAGCTGGGCGTGCACAAGTAATCAGGTCGTGCGCTGAGCTGCAAGAAACGCCTCCGGTTCGCTGGGGGCGTTTTTCTTCCGCACAAGGAAAAATCATGACTGACAAAGATCAATACAAGATTCAACAGGAACCGTTCTACCAGCAGCAGAAGAACGAAGTCGCGCTGTACGAGGCCGCCTACCGCAACCGCCTGCCGGTGATGGTGAAAGGCCCGACTGGCTGCGGCAAATCGCGCTTCGTCGAATACATGGCGTGGAAACTGGGCAAGCCGCTGATCACCGTGGCCTGTAACGAGGACATGACCGCCAGCGATCTGGTCGGGCGCTACCTGCTCGAAGCCAACGGCACCCGCTGGCTAGACGGCCCGCTGACCGTCGCCGCGCGCATTGGCGCCATCTGCTATCTTGATGAAATCGTCGAAGCGCGCCAGGACACCACCGTGGTGATTCACCCGCTCACCGACCACCGCCGCACCCTGCCGCTGGACAAGAAGGGCGAGTTGATCCACGCGCACCCCGATTTCCAGCTGGTGATTTCCTACAATCCCGGCTATCAAACGCTGATGAAGGATCTGAAGCAGTCCACCAAGCAGCGCTTCACTGCGTTCGATTTCGACTACCCTGACGCCGCGCTGGAAACCGAAATCGTGGCCAAGGAAACCGGTGCCGATGCCGCCATGGCCGCCAAGCTGGTGAAGATCGGCGCGGTCGCGCGCGGCCTCAAAGGCCACGGTCTCGATGAAGGCATCTCCACCCGCCTGCTGGTGTACGCGGCGACGCTGATCAAGGACGGCGTCGACCCGCGCGACGCCTGCCGCATGGCGCTGGTGCGGCCGATCACCGACGACGCGGATATCCGCGACACGCTGGATCACGCGATTGATGCGACATTTGCAGTTTAAAAATGTTGAACCGCAGAGTACGCAGAGGGCGCGGAGTAAAGAATCAAAAACAAAATTCTTGCTTGCCAAAACAAGCTTCGAGGGTTGGGATCCTTTGTGGTGGGGCTCACGTTTGTTACCTCCGCGCCCTCTGCGTCCTCCGCGGTGAAATGACTTTACTGGAAACATCACCGTGACCGAAACCGAATACCAGCACCCGCTGATGCGCGCCTACTGGGCGCAGATCGACACCCGCTTCCCGCAGGTCGAGGCGGTGTTCGAAGACGTCATGGCCGAAGCGCTGGCGGTGATCACGCGTGAAGGCATCGATGCCTACCTCGAAGCCGCGCGTGTCATCGGCAAGCTGGGGCGCGGCGTCGAGCCGATGCTGGCCTTCCTCGAAGAGTGGCCGTCCACTGCCAAAGCCGTGGGCGAATCCGCCCTGCCTGCGGTGATGGCGCTGGTCCAGCGCATGCAGAAATCGCCCAACGGCAATGCCATCACGCCTTTCCTGCAGACGCTGGCGCCGGTCGCGCGCCGCCTGCATGCGCAGGACCAGATGCAGCATTATCTGGATATCACGCTGGACTTCATGGAGCGCACCACCGGCTCCATCCACGGGCACCACACCACCTTTCCCAGCCCCGGTCTGCCGGAATTTTTCGCCCAGGCGCCGAACCTGCTCAACCAGCTGACGCTGGCCGGCCTGAAAAACTGGGTGGAATACGGCATCCGCAATTACCGCACCCATCCCGAGCGACAGAAGGATTACTTCAGCGTGCAGTCGGCCGACAGCCGCGCGGTGCTGCAGCGCGAACGCCACGGCACCCTGTTCATGGACGTCGAGCGCAAGCTCGATCTCTACCTGCGCGGCCTGTGGAACGACGCAGAACAACTGGTGCCGTATTCCACCGCCTTCGACGAACTGCGCAAACCGGTGCCGTATTACGACAAGCTCGGCATGCGCGTGCCGGACGTGCAGGACGATGCACACGGGGTCAGCGGCATCGACCGTTACCGCGCCACGCTCGCCCACATGGTCGGCCACCGCCGCTGGACCCGGCCGCAGATCGCCGACAACTGGAGCCCGTTCCAGCGCATGGCGGTGGAGTTTTTCGAGGACTGCCGCGTCGAGACGCTGCTGATCCGCGTCTACCCCGGCCTGCGCCGCCTGTTTCTCGCGCTGCATCCGCAGCCGCTGGAAGCCGCCTGCGATCCGCAGACCACGTCCTGTCTGCGCCATCGCATGGCGATGCTGTCGCGCGCGCTGCTCGATCCCGCTCACGGCTATGCCGATGCGGACCTCAACGACTTTGTTGCGCGCTTCCACGTGATCATGGGCAAGGGTGATTCGAGCACACAGGAAATCGCTGCGCTGGCTCTGAGTTACGTTGCCAAAACCCGCCGCCAGAGCGACCAGTTCGCCAAGGTCCACTTCGACAACACCGTCATCGACTACCGCGACGACAACC
Organism: Thiobacillus sp.; assembly: GCA_041750575.1. GTDB lineage: Bacteria > Pseudomonadota > Gammaproteobacteria > Burkholderiales > Thiobacillaceae > Thiobacillus. Next base: position 12,367 of record JBGSZD010000223.1, read on the forward strand.
GCCACATGTGGCAATTCATCGAGGCCGGCGACGAGGAAGAAGCCTTCGACGAAGACCGCAAGGCCGCGCCGGACGCAGAAATCAAAGGCCTGCCGCCACGCCACTACCCTGAGTGGGACTACAATAGCCAGACCTACCGCCCGGACTGGGCCAGCGTGTACGAAGGTCTGCACGCCAGTGGCAACCCGGCCGACATCGACCGCCTGCTCGCCAAGCACAGCGCGCTCGCCAAGCAGCTCAAGAAAATGCTCGACCTGCTGAAGCCGCAGGACAAAGTGCGCATCCGCTATCAGGAAGAAGGCAGCGAACTCGACCTCGACGTCGCCATCCGCTCGCTGATCGATTTCAAGGGCGGCGCCACCCCCGACCCGCGCATCAACATGAGCCACCGCACCGACGGCCGCGACATCGCCGTGATGCTGCTGCTCGATCTGTCGGAATCGCTCAACGAAAAAGCCGCCGGCTCCGACCAGACCATCCTCGAACTGAGCCAGGAAGCCGTCTCGCTGCTGGCGTGGGCGATCGAGAAACTCGGCGACTCGTTCGCCATCGCCGGCTTCCATTCCAACACCCGCCAC
>JBGSZD010000224.1:0-4042 GCA_041750575.1 Thiobacillus sp.
GTGCGGGCGGAATTGCTGCTGCAGTTGGATCGGTTCGCGCGCCAGCTCCATCAGCACCTCGCCCGCAGGCTGCACAACGAGATGCAGCGGCTGGATTATCTGGCGCGGCGGCTGGTCCATCCGGCCGAACAACTGCGCCGCCGGCAGACCGAATTGAAGCAGCTGGCACAGCGGCTTCACCACGCCATGCGCACTCGCCTGACACGCGAGCAATGGCGCATCGCGCAGTTGGACCAGCGGCTGGTGACGCCGCTTCACCTCATCCGGCGCGAGCGGCAACAACTCGACGCGCTGAGGCTGCGCACGCAGCGTGCCGTTCAAAGCGGGCTCCGTCATCATCAACTCACGCTGGCTCGTTTCTCCAGCAGCCTCGCGCACCTCAATCCCGAAAGCGTGCTGGCGCGCGGCTACAGTATCGTGCAACTGGAAAACGGGGCGGTGGTACAGAATGCCGCGACCCTTTCTGCGGGCGATACACTCGGCATCCGCTTCCATCGCGGACATGCGCGCGCCACGGTCAAATCGACCAGCGGGGAATGAGCCCGATCAGCCCGAGCGGAATTGCAGGTGGTGTCGCACCTGCGCGCAGGCCTGCTCCTGCAGGTCCTCTGCCAGACAGTCCAAATCGACGGCATCGGGCCACGAACGCAGCCAGGTGAGCTGGCGTTTGGCCAACTGGCGGGTCGCCGCAACGCCCTGCTCGCGCAGCGCATTCAGGTCAATTTCACCTTCGAGATACGCCCAAGCCTGGCGATAACCGACCGCGCGCATCGACGGCATGTCGGCGTGAAGCGGATAGGACTGGCGCAGGGATTTCACCTCATCAAGCAGGCCTTCGGCCAGCATGGTGTCGAAGCGCGCGGCGATGCGCTGGTGCAGCACGGCGCGGTCGGACGGGATCAAGGCTAGTTGCAGCACACGATACGGCAGCACGCTTTGCACCCTGTCGAGCAGCGCCGACATGGGCGTGCCGGCGAGCCGGAATATCTCCAGTGCGCGGCCGATGCGCTGGGAATCGTTGGGGGACAGCCGCGCGGCGGTGGCCGGGTCGACCTGTGCCAGTTCGGCATGCAAGTCAGGCCAGCCACGGTTCTCAGCCGCGGCCTCCAGTTCCTGCCGCAGCGCGGCATCGGCTTTAGGCAGATCGTCCAGCCCCTGCAGCAGCGCGCGGAAATACAGCATGGTACCGCCTACCAGCAACGGCACCTTGCCGCGCGCGACGATGTCGGCCATCAGGCGCCGCGCGTCGTCACAGAACGCTGCGGCGGAATACGCCTCGGTGGGATCGCGAATATCCAGCAGATGATGCGGTGCACGGGCAAGCGTGGCGGCGTCGGGCTTGGCGGTACCGATGTTCATGCCGCGATACACCAGTGCCGAGTCGACACTGATGATTTCGAGTGGAAACTGCTCGACCAGGCTGACCGTGAGCGCAGTCTTGCCCGAGGCGGTCGGGCCCATCAGAAAAATAGCGGGGGGCAGGCTCTCAGACATGGCGATGGATTATGCCGCAGCAACCGGATGAGGCCCGCAACCTCCGCGGAACATCCATAAAAAAACGGCGGGATTGCCCGCCGTTTCTGGTTGAGTCAAAAAGGATCAGGCCGCCTGGGCGTATTGCTCTTTCGCCTTGCGGGCCGCAGCGATTTCGTCAGGGCCGTAAGCCTTGCCGGACCACAGCATTTCGTAGGCGATTTCCTCGTTGCCGTTTTCGCACAGGTCCAGCACTTTCTGGAACAGCGGCTGGAAGGTATCCGACCGGTGCGATTTCTCGTGGTTGTCGAAGGTGTTCCAGAAGGTCACGATCAACGCCTCCTTACCCTTCATCGGGCTTTCGACCGCCTGGCCGATGGTCGAGCCTTCGTTCGACACCTGGCCGGAATTCAGCGCGACGAAGCCGCCGACGAAGCCGGTGTCGGAATGATAGGTTTTGACGTTTTCGCACAGAAAAGCGACGCGTTCCTGCAAGTCATCCACCGTGTATTCGGGTTTCAGAATCACCCGGTTGATGGTCACAATACCGTCGGTCGGGAAATTAGCGATCAGCCCACTCATGGTTTTCTCCTGTTGGAAGAGGTTGAACAGGGTTCCCAGTCTATATACTTGAGTAAAATAGTCAACTAATTAATTTAATGGGTTAATGCATTCATCAATAAATTATATGCATAATTCTTCAACATAAATTGTTTTTAATCAATAGATTAAGAATCTATCTTAAACCTGATTAGATATAGCTTTTCTGCACGCTGCGTTTTCCAGGCCACTTCTTCAGGATGACCACGCCCTTGGCAACGTCGATATCGGCTACCGGAATGTTCTCGTACAAGGGGTTGAGCGGTTTCAGCATCCAGCCGTCGTCGCGTTTCACGATCTGGCGAAAAATGTATTCGTCGTTGACGTAGGCGACCACGTAGGAACCGTCTTTCACCAGCCCGGACGGTTCGACCACGATGATTTCGCCCTCCTCGAATTCCGGCAGCATGGAATCGCCAAGCACCATCAGCGCGTAGGGTTCGGCGCTGGAGCAGTTGCTGGCTTCGTTGATGTCCTGGATGGGAATGGTTTTGCGTTCGGTGCGTTCGTTCATGGTGGCCTCGTTAATACTTGACTAATTAGCTCAAGCTTATATTCAAAACAGCCGGCCGCAAAGTTCAGCGGCCGCGCATGAACATGGCGTCGAGTTCCCTGAGGCTGACCTGGAACCAAGTGGGACGACCGTGGTTGCATTGCCCGGCCCGTTCGGTGGCTTCCATCTCGCGCAACAGCGCGTTCATTTCCGGCACCGTCAGATGGCGGTTGGCGCGTACCGCGCCGTGGCAGGCGAGGGTCGCCAGCAGTTCGTTGCGGCGCTCGGCCAGCAAGCGCGCCACGCCGAATTCGGCCACTTCATGCAGCACGGCGCGGGTCAGCTCGACCGGATCGGCGTCCTTCAGCAGCCACGGCACCGAGCGCACCGCCACCGAGGTCGGCGAGGTGATCGACAGTTCGAAGCCGATCTCGCGCAGTTGATCCAGGTGCGGGCTGATTTCCGCGACGTCGCGCGCGTCGACCGTGAGCGCCACCGGGATCAGCAGGGTTTGCGCAGGAACGGCGCGTGCGTCGAGCGCGGTCTTGAGCTTTTCGTAGACGACGCGTTCGTGTGCGGCATGCATGTCGACCAGCACCAGGCCCTGCGCGTTTTGCGCCAATACGTAGACACCGTGCAGCTGCGCCAGCGCGTAGCCGAGCGGCGGCGCGTCGCCCTGCCCGCTTTCTGGCAAAAGCTGCGCCGCAGGCGCGACACCCGCCCCTGAATCCTGAGTCCTGAATCCTGGCCCCTGCGCCGCCAGCGGCGCATAAAAAAACATCGCTTCGTTCACCTGCAAGGGCATCGACGTCTGTTGTGGGGCCGCATGCGGCGGCCAGAATGATGATGACGCTACAGGTCCGCCTTCTGTTTCGGCGGGACCGTCGGACGCCACCGGCGCCGACAGCAGACGCTCGACCGCATGAAACAGAAATTGATGCACACCGCGGCTGTCGCGAAAACGGATTTCAGTCTTGGCAGGATGCACATTGACGTCCACCGACTCCGGCGGCAGTTCGATGAACAGGCAATACGCCGGATTCAACTGATGGTGCAGCACGTCGCGGTAGGCTTCCTTCAGCGCGTGGACGATCAATTTGTCGCGCACATAGCGGCCGTTGACGAACACATGCTGGCCGTCGCGGCTGGCAGTAGCTGCGCCGGGGCGGATCACCCAGCCGGAAACCCTCAACAGCCCGGCGGCGGCCTCCACTGATATGGCCTGCTGCTCGAACGCCTCGCCCAGCACCTGGCGCACCCGCGTGGCGGCCGATCCGGTATTCAGGCGCAGTTGCACCCGACTGCTGTGCGTCAGGGTGAACGCCACCTGCGGCTGCGCCAGCGCGAGGCGCCGCACGGTCTCGGCGCAGTGTGCGTATTCGGTAGCCTCGGTCTTGAGAAACTTGCGCCGCGCCGGGGTGTTGAAAAACAGGTCCTGGATATCGATCGTGGTGCCCGCGCCGCGCGCAGCGGGCG
>JBGSZD010000225.1:0-3140 GCA_041750575.1 Thiobacillus sp.
TCTCATCCTGTCGCGCGCCGGCGTCCAGGTTCCGGCGCTGAAGGCGTCGCTGACCCAGGCGCTGACGCGGCTGCCCAAGGTGGAAGGGCAGGGCGGCGAGGTGAGCATCTCGCGCGAGCTCAACAATCTTCTGAACCTCACCGACAAGGAAGCGATGAAGCGCAACGACGCCTACATCGCCTCCGAGCTGTTTCTGCTGGCGGCGCTGGACGACAAGGGCGAAACCGGGCGCCTGCTGAAGCAGCACGGCGCGCAGAAAGCCGCGCTGGAGCAGGCCATTCAATCCGTGCGCGGTGGCGAGAACGTGCAGTCTCAGGAAGCCGAAGGCCAGCGCGAGGCGCTCGCCAAATACACTCTCGACCTGACCGAGCGCGCGCGCGACGGCAAGCTCGACCCGGTGATCGGGCGCGACGACGAAATCCGCCGCGCGATCCAGATTCTGCAGCGCCGCACCAAGAACAATCCGGTGCTGATCGGCGAGCCCGGCGTCGGCAAGACCGCCATCGTCGAGGGCTTGGCGCAACGCATCGTCAACGACGAAGTGCCGGAAACGCTCAAGGGCAAGAAAGTGCTGGTGCTCGATCTGGCCGCACTGCTGGCGGGCGCCAAATACCGTGGCGAATTCGAGGAACGGCTGAAGGCGGTGCTGAAAGAACTGGCGATGGATCCGGGCCGTTACATCGTGTTCCTCGACGAGCTGCACACCCTGGTCGGCGCGGGCAAGGCCGAAGGCGCGATGGACGCCGGCAACATGCTGAAACCCGCCCTGTCGCGGGGAGAATTGCACCTGATCGGCGCGACCACGCTCGACGAATACCGCAAGTACATCGAGAAGGACGCTGCGCTGGAACGCCGTTTCCAGAAGGTGCTGGTCGATGAACCCAGCGTCGAATCCACCATCGCCATCCTGCGCGGCCTGCAGGAACGCTACGAACTGCACCACGGCGTCGACATCACCGATCCGGCGATTGTCGCGGCTGCCGAACTGAGCCACCGCTACATCACCGACCGCTTCCTGCCCGACAAAGCCATCGACCTGATCGACGAGGCGGCCGCGCGCGTCAAGATGGAAATCGATTCGAAACCTGAAGTAATGGACAAGCTTGAACGGCGCATGATCCAGCTGAAGATCGAGCGCGAGGCGGTGAAGCGCGAGAAGGACGAAGCGTCCAAAAAGCGCCTGCAACTGATCGAAGACGAGTTGCTGACCCAGCAACGCGAGTACAACGACCTGGAAGAAGTGTGGAAGGCTGAAAAAGCGCAGGTGCAGGGCTCCGCGCACATCAAGGAAGAGATCGACAAGCTGCGTGGCGAGATGGTCGACCTGCAGCGCCAGGGCAAGCTGGATAAAGTCGCCGAGATTCAGTACGGCAAGCTGCCCGCACTCGAAGCGCAGCTGAAGCACGCTGAAGCCAGCGGCGAGAAGCCTGCATTCAAGCTGCTGCGCACCGAAGTCGGCGCCGAGGAAATCGCCGGGGTCGTCTCGCGCGCCACCGGTATTCCGGTCTCGAAAATGATGCAGGGCGAGCGCGACAAGCTCATGCACATGGAAGACAAACTACACAGCCGCGTGGTGGGGCAGGATGAGGCTGTGCGGGTCGTCTCCGACGCCATCAGCCGTTCGCGCGCCGGTTTGAGCGACCCCAACCGGCCGCTCGGCTCCTTCCTGTTCCTCGGCCCCACGGGCGTCGGCAAGACCGAGCTGTGCAAGACGCTCGCTGAATACCTGTTCGATTCCGCCGATCACATGATCCGCATCGACATGAGCGAATTCATGGAGAAGCATTCGGTCGCGCGCCTCCTCGGCGCACCGCCCGGCTACGTCGGCTATGAAGAAGGCGGCTACCTGACCGAAGCGGTACGCCGCAAACCCTATTCCGTCATCCTGATGGACGAAGTGGAAAAGGCGCACCCGGACGTGTTCAACGTGCTGCTGCAGGTGCTGGACGACGGTCGCCTGACCGACGGCCAGGGCCGCACCGTCGACTTCCGCAACACCGTGATCGTGATGACCTCCAACCTGGGTTCGCAGATGATCCAGACTATGAGCGGCGACGACTATCAGTCCATCAAGCTCGCCGTGCTGGGCGAAGTGAAATCCTACTTCCGCCCCGAGTTCATCAACCGCATCGACGAAGTCGTCGTGTTCCACGCCCTGGACGAGAAGAATATCGCCAGCATCGCGCGCATCCAGCTCAAGGCACTGGAGGCCCGTCTCGCACAGATGGAAATGGGGTTGGACATCAGCGATGCCGCACTGGCCGAAATTGCCAAGGCCGGCTTCGACCCGGTGTACGGCGCGCGGCCGCTCAAGCGAGCCATCCAGAGCGAACTTGAAAACGCGCTGGCGAAGGAAATCCTGTCTGGCCATTTCGCGCCCAAGGACACCATTCGGGTCGATGCGCAAAACGGGGTGTTCAGTTTCGAGAAGGCTTGAACGCCGTCACTCTGTAGCAGGGCGGGGGACTCCCCCGCCCTTTTTTATGTCGGCACAGCGTTGAGTGCCCCGGCGCTTCGGGTTTCCGTTCGCGAGTTTATTCGATCCCCAACCGCTCCAGCCGGTAGCGCAGGCTGCGGAAGGTGACGCCGAGCACGCGCGCAGCGGCGGTCTTGTTGTGGCGCGTCTGCTCCAGCGCTTCGAGAATGGCGGCACGCTCCGTCTGGTCGAGGTAGTCCTGCAGCGGATATTTGTTGCCGGGCGTGCCGTTGGACGCGGGCAGGGCAGGGGCGAGGTTGAGATCGGCGGGGGTGATGCGCTGGTCTTCGCACAGGGCCAGCGCGCGCTCCAGCGTATTTTCCAGTTCGCGCACGTTGCCGGGGAAGGCGTAGGCACACAGCGCCTTGTTTGCATCACGGTCCAGCTTGACGTCGGCGCCACCCAGCTTGTCCAGCAGAAAACGCGCCATCTCGGGAATGTCCTCGACGCGTTCGCGCAGACTCGGCATCAGCAGATCGATGACGTTCAGCCGGTAAAACAAGTCCTGCCGGAAGCGTCCGGACTCCACCAGCGCGGCCAGATTCTGGTGCGTGGCGCTGACGATGCGCACGTCGACCGGCTCTTCCTGCGTGGCGCCGACCTTGCGCACCTTCTTTTCCTGCAGCACGCGCAGCAGCTTCACCTGCATCGACAGCGGCAGGTC
>JBGSZD010000226.1:0-6259 GCA_041750575.1 Thiobacillus sp.
CGCTCGGCATCGTCGCTGAAATACTTGAATCCGAGGGTGAGATAAAGCACCGCCACATTCCATACCCAGCCGAGCAGTGGGCTGCGGTCCTCCAGCAGCGCATACACCCCCCACACGACCGCCAGCAGCGGCAACACCGCCAGCGCCCAGGCTATGGCGCCGTGGCTGAATTCGCTGGCATTGAACTTGTGCTCCAGCCATTGGGTGAAGCGGGCGTACTGCTGGTAGTGCGGCAGCGGCTGGCGCAAGGGGCGCAGGTGTTCAAGGGCAACAGCGGCGAGGACGGAGAAGAAAGCCATCAGCGATTCATTTCCAGGGTAAAGGTGCCGATGCGGTTCGCCTTGCCGGCCGGCCGGTACAGTTCGACCGTCGGCATGGCAAGCGACTTGCCGCGCGCGGCCAGCGCGTCGGCCAGCGCCTGATACGACTTGGACGGTGCCAGTAGCACCACCGCCTGCACCTGCACGGCATAGACCGGGCGGCGCTCGATGCGGCCTTCCTTCAATCCCTGTGGGATCGTGGCGGTCTCGGCGAGGGTATAGCCCAGTTGGGCGCGCACCTTGCCATGGGCGGCACGCGGGTCGGTGAGGAGGACGCTAATGGTATCGCCCGCTACTACCTTGGCCACGTTGAACTCGTCGAGCGCCTTGCGCTGCGACTTGCGCATATTGTTGAGCGGGCCTTCGTAATCCAGATAGGCATAACGGTAGGGTCCGGCATCGGTCTCGGTCACGCTGGCCGAATTGAATCCGCCCCACCACCAGAACACCGCCAGCAGCGGCAATACGAACGCCAGCACGAACGCTGGCCACTGTTTCTTGAACACGTCGAACCCCTTCTCTACAGCAGTCCGAAGATACCACAGGCCGGGCCGCCGGGCTCGCGCGGCCGCATCGATGCACTGTCTATAATGCGGGCTCGTATTCGGAGTACGCCATGATTGTTCGCCTGCTATTCGCTTTTTTCCTGTTCGGCCTGCTGCCTGCCGCAGGTGCGGGCGATTCCGCTCATGCCAACGCGGTCACCATACCGATGAAGGCGGTGCGCGTCGGCACCCACAGCTATTTCGTGCAGGGTCTGCCCGGTGCGGCGTCCAGCGAAAACCAGGGTTTCATGTCCAACGCCGGCTTCGTCGTCACCCGTGACGGCGTGGTGGTGTTCGATGCACTGGCCTCGCCGCCACTAGCCGAAAAAATGCTCGGCCTGATTCGCAAGATCACCCGGCAACCGATCAAGCGGGTGATCGTCAGTCATTACCATGCCGACCATTACTACGGCCTACAGGTATTCAAGGCACAAGGCGCCGAAATCTGGGCGCACCGCGCAGCCGAAGGGGCCACGCGCAGCGAGGGTGCCGCCGACAGGTTCGCCCAACGCAAGGAAGCGCTCTTCCCCTGGGTGAATGACAACACCCGCCTGCTGGAAGCAGACCAGTTTCTAGAAGGCGATACCGATTTCGAGTTGGGCGGCGTGCACTTCGCGCTGCGCTACGTCGGTCCCGCGCATTCCAGCGAAGACATGGCGATGATGGTGAAGGAAGACGGCGTACTGTATGCGGGCGATCTGGTGTTTCGCGGCCGCGTGCCCTTCGTCGGCGACGCCGATAGCCGTGCCTGGATCGCCGCGCTCGACACGCTGATCGCGCTCAAGCCGAAAATGCTGGTACCCGGACACGGCGCGCCCTCGCGCGACCCGCGCAAGGACCTGATCTTCGTGCGGGATTACCTGAAATTTGTACGGCAGGAAATGGGCAAGGCGGCGAAGGAGTTCGTGCCGTTCGAGGAAGCCTACGAAAAAACCGACTGGTCGAAGTACCGCAGCATGCCCGCGTTCAACGAATCGAACCGGGTCAACGCGTACAACCAGTATCTGCGGCTGGAGCAGGAAGGCGCCGGCAACTAGCCCAGAATCAACTTCAATCCGATCAGGATGGTGACGATCTCGAACGCGCGTTTGATCCAGAGATTGCCCTTGCTGATTGCAAGGTGGCTGCCAAGGTAGCCGCCGAGTATCGAGCCAACCAGCAGCGCCGGCATCCAGTTCCACGCCACCGTACCGATCATGCCCAGCACCAGCGCGCCGGTGCCGTTCCAGAACAGCCCGCACAGTATCAGCGTGTAAGCCACGGCGCGGGTGTAGTCGAGCCCGAACCAGCGGATCAGCCAGATGGTAAGAAACAGCCCGGTGCCGCTGGTGATCGAGCCGTTGAGAAAGCCGACGGCGAATAGTCCGGCCATGCCGATACCCAGCCCGCTGCCATGATGGTTTTTCGGCGCGTAATCCATGCCGAGCCGGGGCTTGACCACCGAATACAGGCCCAGACCCAGGGTCAGCCAGCCCAACGCCAGCGTGGCGGCACGCTCGGGAATGTGCAGAATGGTGAGCGCGCCCAGCACCACGCCCGGCAGGCCGGCACCCAGGATGATGAGCGAGAAGCGGCGCTCGAGATGCGATTCCTTCAGATGCCGGAAAGTGGCGCCCAGCCCGAGCGCGACGCTCGCGACTTTGTGCGTGGCCAGCGCCACGCCGAAGGGCAAGCCGAGAAAAATCAGGATGGGAAATTGGATCAGCCCCGCGCCGCCGCCGGATAGGGCCGACAGGAAATTCGCCGCCAGCGAGGCGACGAGCAGGACAATCTGATCGAGGATGCTCTGACCGAACACTAGTGGTCTGCTTCCGAAATACTTGAACATGAAACGGCGTCTTTTTCCGCATGGCGGCGTTGCTCGTCGTAGCCATAGAGCCAGCTATGTCGCCTCCTCACGCCTTGCACTGCGAAAAAATCCATCCGTTTCATTTGTCCCACTATTTCGGAAGCAGACCGCTAGCCGGTCACGCCGAAATCGGCCGGCAGTTTCGCATACACCAGCTTGAGGCCTTCGTCGGCAATCGCTTGCAACAGCGCGTCAGCCAATGCCGCCTCACCGAAGAACTGCACCACCACCGGCAATTCGCCCGCGAGTTCGAAGAAATTTGCGTCGTGGCGGCCATGGCGGCCGAAGCCGGCGATGGACTGGAATGCTGATCCGCCCGCGATGCTCAAACTCTGCGCCTTGTCGAGCAACCATTCGTAGGTCAGCTTGCCGTGGTGACGACTGGACTCGGTGACGAAAATTTGCAGACACACGACATTCATTTGAGCAGCCTCATCGTATAAAAGCCCAACCCGGTGGCGAGGAAAGACCCGATCATGTGGGTGAAGGCGATCAGCCCGCCGGTCAACCACAGGCCTCGCATCAGCGTGGTCACCACCTCGGCGGAAAACGTGGAGAAAGTCGTGAGCCCGCCGAGCAGGCCGGTGATCAGAAACAGCCGCACCTCCGGTGGGACGCCGGGATGTTCGGCGAACCAGGCGATAACCAGCCCGACGAAATAGCCGCCGATCAGATTGGCGGCCAGCGTGCCCAGCGGCATAGCGGGAAACAACGGATTGAGCCACATCCCAAGCCCCCAGCGCAGCCAGGCGCCGATGGCCGCACCGATGCCGATAGCGAAGAAGGCAGTCATGACAGGATGAGGCAAGCGGCATTCATCCGAACATTCTAGCCGACTGCAATCCGCCTATGCCGGTTTGCTACACTCGCCGCATGAACTCGCGACTCAAAGCAGACGGCCGTTTCTGGCTGACCCTGGATGGCAAGAACTTCCTCGGCCGCGGCCGCGTCGAACTACTGCAGCGCATCCGCGAAACCGGCTCCATCTCCAAAGCCGCCAAGGCGATGAAGATGAGCTACAAGGCCGCGTGGGACGCAGTCGATGCGATGAACAGCGCTTGGACATCGCCACTGGTGGACAGCGAGCCCGCGGGCAGTCGGCTGACTGAGGATGGCGAGCGGTTGATCGCGTTATTTCAACAAGCCGAAGCGCGGCATGCCGCGTTCATGCTGAAGCTCACCGATGAGCTGTCGGCAAGCCGACCAGGCATCAGCGATGGCGTGTGACCTGAGTTGTGCCAAAGCCAAGAAAGGAGTCACCATGTTTACCCAACGGCGCGCATTGTTTGCATTGATGGATATCGTCCTGCTTGCCAGCCTATCAGGTGTGGAAAGCGTATTTGCGGCGGAAGCACCCGCCACCGCCCACTACCGCGTGGTGTTCGCGGTGACCGAAAACGATCCGCACGTCTGGAACGAGGTGTTCGGAAACTTCCGCAATATCCAACGCGACCTGGGGCCTGAAAATGTAGCCATCGAAATGGTGGTGTATGGCGATGCTATCTCCATGCTGCGCGATGACTCCATCGTGCCCAACAAAGTGGAAGAGGCTATCGAGGAAGGCGTGAAGATCGTGGCCTGCGAGAACACCATGAAAGCCCAGAACATCAGCCGCGACACCATGCTGCCCAACATTGGCTATGTCAGGGCGGGGATCGTGGAACTCATCAAGCTTCAGGCAGCCGGCTGGGCGTATGTCCGGCCTTGAGGCCATACCCGGTGCATCTAGCGCTCATGCAACTGGGCGCGTTTTATAAAAAGTCAGTGGCGCACCCTGTTTGGCGACCGCCGGTTTCAGTTTTCCCACCACGTGCATCTCGCACGGCTTGCAATCGAAACGCAGGGTGAGCTTTTCGCTGCCGTTGATCAGCGTCAGCGGCGCGGCGCGCACGGTGCCCTGCACGCCGGTGACGCCCTTGGCCTGCTTGGGGCACAGGCTCAACGAATAACGCACGCAGTGCTTGGTGATCATCAGCGAGACTTCGCCGGTTTCCTCGTGGCTCTCATACGCGGCGGCGATGACCTGCACGCCATGCTTGGCGTAGAAGTCGCGCGCCTTGTGGTTGTAAACGTTGGCCAGATAGCTCAGCGTATCCTCAGGGTAGATCGCCGGCGGCTCGATTGGCTTCGCACGCTGCGGACGCACATAGGCAGCCGCGCGCGCGACTTCCAGCGCAGCAACGCCATCGCGACGCAAGGCGTTGAGGAAGGACGCCGGAACGAACCAGGCTTGCGTCAATTCCAGTGCAATGCCCCTGGCGGCGAACAGCGTGGTGCCGAGTTTGCCCAGGTGTTCGCTCAGCGTGGCTTCGGCCTTGGCTGCATCCTTGGCGGGTTCCTTGGCATGCGTCGCTTCAACGGTGGCGGTAAGGCCGTCCTCGTCGGTCAGCGTCAGTGCAAAGCCATCGACGGTTTCGTCCAGCTGCAGCCACACCCCGATACGGCGCTCGCTGGATGGCTTGTCCAGCAGGCGCGTCCAGTTCATGTCGCGGTTGCGGTTGACCAGCGTACCCGCGCGCAGATCCTTGAAGCTCGCTATCGGATCTTTCGGGAACACGCGCCACACACCCTCTCCCACCTTTTCGGCGCGGTTGATCGCAAGGCCCGCCAGGTCTTTCTGCAGCGTGTAGTAGCAGAGGCCGTCGCCGTTGTTGAGCACGGTGGCGGGCGCGTCGGTTCGCAACTCGATCCACTTGTCGCCGACCTTGCTCACGTACCCGACCGGCAGGCCGGAATTCTTCGGCGTGTCGAAGGCGCCGATGTCGTCTTTGCGGCCGCCGACGAAGTAGTCGGTGAACTCGCGGTTGAAGTTCTGGTTGGGGTCGGGAGTGAAGGCAAACGCAGTGCGGCCGGAAGACGCACGTGCGAATTCCGGACGGCGGTCGATGATTTCATCCAGCAGCGTGCGGTAATGGGCGGTAATGTTCTTCACGTAGCCCATGTCCTTGTAGCGCCCTTCGATCTTGAAGCTGCGAATGCCGGCGTCGATCAGCGCCTCGAGATTGTCGCTCTGGTTGTTGTCCTTCATCGACAGCACGTGCTTGTCGTGCGCGACGATGCGGCCTTCCATGTCGGTGACCTGGTACGGCAGACGGCAGGCCTGCGAGCAGTCGCCGCGGTTGGCGCTGCGCCCGGTGTGCGCATGACTGATGTAGCACTGGCCGCTGTAGGCGACGCACAGCGCGCCGTGGACGAAAAATTCCAGGGTCGTTTCCGGCAGCGTGGCGGCGCGGATGGCGGCGATCTGGCCGAGATCGAGTTCGCGCGCCAGCACGATCTGGCTCAAGCCCGCGTCCTGCAGAAAGCGCGCCTTCTCGGGCGTGCGGATATCGGTCTGGGTGCTGGCGTGCAACTGGATAGGCGGCAGGTCGAGTTCCAGCAGGCCCATGTCCTGGATGATGAGCGCATCAACACCGGCGTCGTACACCTGCCAGATTTGCCGGCGTGCCGGCTCCAGCTCGTCGTCGCGCAGGATGGTGTTGAGCGTGACGAACACGCGCGCGTTGTAGCGATGCGCGTGCGCCGCCAGCCGCGCGATATCGGCT
>JBGSZD010000227.1:0-3694 GCA_041750575.1 Thiobacillus sp.
GGCGAGCGCATGACGCTGGAGCTGGTGCTGTCGGATACGGCGCTGGCGCACCCGTTCGCCGATGCCGTTGCGGTGTTCGAGCGGCGCGAACAGGAAGCGGACGCCTTTTACCGCGAACTGCTGCCGGGCGATGCGGGCGACCGCACCATCCTGCGTCAGGCGCTGGCTGGCATGTTCTGGAACCAGCAGTTCTACCACTACGATGTGGCGCGCTGGTTAGACGGTGACATCATGCGTCCGCCGCAATCTCACCAATTCGGGCGAAATCGATATTGGCGCCATTTCAGACTGGCGGAAGTAATGTCGGTACCGGACAGTTGGGAGTTCCCCTGGTTCGCCGCGTGGGATCTGGCGTTCCACGCGCTGGTGCTGGGGCTGGCGGATATTGAGTTCGCCAAGCGGCAACTTGAAATTCTGTTGCGCGAAGACACGCTGCACCCCGGCGGGCAGATTCCTGCCTACGAGTGGGCGTTTGGCGACGTCAACCCGCCGGTGCATGCGATGGCCGTGCTCAAACTGTACCGCATGGAGCACGAACAGAGAGGCAAGGGCGATCTCGGTTTCCTGCGCCGCGCCATGCACAAGCTGCTGCTCAATTACGCATGGTGGCTGAACGCCAAGGACAGCGAAGGCCACGGCGTGTTCGAGGGCGGTTTCCTGGGGTTGGACAACATCTCGGTGTACGACCGCTCTCAGCCGCTGCCGCCCGGCTATCGCCTGAAACAGGCGGATGCCACCGGCTGGGTGGCGATGTTCGCACTCAACATGACCATGATCGCACTGGAACTGACTGTCGAAGAACCCGATTACGAAGAGGTCGCGTTGCAGTGCTACAGCCAGTTCCTGTCTATGGCCAATGTGATGGCGGGCAACGTGGACCACAGTCCCTCGTTGTGGGATGCAGAGGACGGGTTCTTCAAGGATGTCATCGTCACGCCCGAAGGCGAGCGCCACCGGATCGACGTGTTTTCCATGGTCGGACTCATCCCGCTGTTCGCCTGCGAGGTGGTGGAGCCGCGTTTGCTTGTATCGGCACCGCGCTTCGAGAAGATGCTGATGGCGCATGCGGGCGGCATGTTCGACGGCCACACCATCTGTGCCTGTCCAGCGCATACCAACGAGCGCGGCGAACATCTGCTGTCCTTGGCCAACCACGAGATGCTGCCGCCCATCCTGAAACGGCTGCTGAACGAGGACGAATTTCTATCCCCTTTTGGTATCCGCAGCGTCAGTCGTATCCATGCCGCGCAGCGCGATCTCGGCTGGCTGCCCGCCGTGGGCCGCGCGATCATCGAATACCTGCCGGGCGAATCGAACACCGGGCTGTTCGGTGGCAATTCCAACTGGCGCGGGCCGGTGTGGATGCCGGTCAATTACCTGCTGAATGAAACGCTGCTGAAGTTCCACCAGTATCTCGGCGACGAATTCAAGGCGGCGGTGCCGTGCATGGATAACCGCGAGATGACGCTGCATGAAGTGTCCTGCCTGCTGGCGGACCGCGTGGCCAGCGTGTTCCGCCGCGACGGCAACGGCCATGTCGCGGCGTTCGCGCCCGACAGTCCGCACCAGAGCGATTCGCACTGGCAGGAATTGCTGTTGTTCAACGAGTACTACCACGGAGAAACCGGGCAGGGGTTGGGCGCGTCGCACCAGACGGGCTGGACCGGTCTGGTGGCCAACCTGTTGTTGCAGACGCGCCCGCCGCGAAGCGCGAGCAAAGCTCACCCTGAAAGAAAGGAAGGAACGAAATGAAGAACATCGATCCCTGCACACTGGTCTTCTTCGGGGCGGGCGGCAACCTGAGCCGCAAGAAGCTGATCCCCGCGCTGTTTCATCTGGAAATGCTGTCGCGGCTGCCGCAACAACTGGTGATCCTCGGTTGCGACATCGCCCAGTACGATCCGGAAGTCTGGCTGGATTTCGTGCGCGGCATCCTGCGCGAAAAACACGGCGACAAGATTGACGAGGCTGCCTTGCAACGCTTCTGCGCTCGGCTGCATTATTTTGCCGTTCCGGTCGGCGACGATGCGGCCTATGCGCGACTCCAGACCCTGATCGACGAAGACCCGAGGTTCCCGCCCAATGTCATGTACTACATGGCGGTGCGCCCGGCAGATTATCCCGGCATTGTGGAAAAACTGGGCAACGTCGGCCTGTTGAAGCAGAAGAATGGCTGGCGGCGCGTGGTGATCGAGAAGCCGTTCGGCTACGACCTGCTTTCCGCTCAGACGCTGCAGGCCAGCCTGTACCGCCATCTGGACGAGCCGCAGATCTATCGCATCGACCACTACCTGGGCAAGGGCACGGTGCAGAACGTGATGGTGTTCCGTTTCGCCAACCTGCTGCTGGAGCCGTTGTGGAACCATCACTACATCGACCATGTGCAGATCACTCATTCCGAAACGCTGGGCGTTGAGAATCGCGGGGATTACTACGAAGGGGCGGGCGCTTTGCGCGACATGATCCAGAGCCACCTGATGCAGTTGCTGGCGCTGGTGGCGATGGAGCCGCCGGTGACCATGGCGGCCGAGCATCTGCGCGACGAGAAGGTGAAGGTGCTGCGCGCGATCCGCCCCATCACGCAGAACGCGGTACATGCCCATGCCTTTCGCGGACAATATGCCAGCGGCACCATCGACGGCAAGACGGTGCCCAGTTATCTGGAAGAGAAGAACATCGCCCAGGACAGCACTACCGAGACCTATGCCGCGATGAAACTGTTCGTCGACAACTGGCGCTGGGCGGGCGTGCCGTTCTATCTGCGCACCGGCAAGCGCATGGCCGAGAACAGTTCGGCGATCTGCATCCGCTTCAAGAGTCCCCCGCAGGATCTGATGCGCCACACGCGGCAGGGGCCGCCGCCGCCGAACTGGATCATGCTTGGCATCCAGCCGGACGATTGCATGCGCATGGAGATGCAGGTCAAGGTGCCGGGGCTGGACGTGCGCACGCGCACCATCAGCCTGGATGCGACCTATCGCAAAGACGGCGACGAGGAATTCGATGCCTACGAAGGCTTACTATTGGATGTCATCATGGGCGACCACTCCCTGTTTCTGCGCATCGACGAGGTGGAGGCGGCCTGGCGCGTGGTGGACCCCGTGCTGAAGGTGTGGGCGATGGAACGCGAATTCATCAATACCTATCCGGCCGGCACCTGGGGGCCGCGCGGCACCTACCGGCTGTTCGACCGCGAAGATCAGTTCTGGCGGCATTCTCTCGACCTGGAAGGCGCGAAACTGGAGGCGTACTGACATGAAGCTTTTGCTGACAGGCGATATTGGTGGCACCAAGACGCGGCTGGCGCTGGCCGAAACGGACGGTGCGCGGGTGTTGATCCGGCGCGAGCAGAGTTATGCCAGCCAGAGGTATGCAACCTTCGAAAGCCTGCTGGGGGATTTCCTGCAGCAAGACGAACGCATCGATGATGCGGCGTTCGGCATCGCCGGGCCGGTGCGGGATGGGGTGGCGCAGGCCACCAATCTGCCCTGGCGCATCGAGGCCGTCAGGCTGCGGCAAAGTTTCGGCTTTGCACGTTGCCATCTGCTCAACGATCTGGAAGCCACCGCACACGGGCTGCCCCGCACTGGGCGAGCAGGACCTGCACATCTTGCAGACTGGTGCGCCGGACGCGCGCGGCAACCGGGCCGTGATCGCCGCCGGAACGGGGTTGGGCGAAGCGGGGCTGTATTGG
>JBGSZD010000228.1:0-13065 GCA_041750575.1 Thiobacillus sp.
CGCCCGCGCGGACGGAGACCAAGCGCTCCACCGCCGACCACAGCAAGTTCACCCAGCTGCAGAAGCCGTTCAAGAGCGGGCAGGAAGTGACCGAAGCCTGTCTGTCCTGCCATACCGAAGCAGCCAAGCAGGTGATGACCACCAAGCACTGGACCTGGGATTTCAAGCAGGTGCACACCGGCCAGCGACTGGGCAAGAAGAACGTGCTCAATCCGTTCTGTATCGGCACCCGCTCCAACGAAGCGTTCTGCACCACCTGCCACGTCGGCTACGGCTGGAAGGACGACAGCTTCGACTTCAAGGCCGAGCGCAATGTCGATTGCCTGGTCTGCCACGACACCACCGGAAAATACAAAAAGATCCCGGGCCTCGCCGGCCATCCCGCCTATCACCGGATGGAGTTTCCGGCGAAATCCGGCAAGTTCATCGAACCCGCGGATCTGAATGCCGTCGCCTCGCACGTCGGCAAAACGCGGCGCGAAAACTGCGGCGCCTGTCACTACGAAGGCGGTGGCGGTGACGGCGTCAAGCATGGCGATCTCGACAGCTCGCTGAACCAGCCTGACAAGGCGCTGGACGTGCACATGGACAAGCACGGGCTCAATTTCAGCTGCGCCACCTGCCACCAGTCGGATGGCCACAAGATTGCCGGCAGCCGCTATGAACCGACGGCGGCGGACCCGCACGCAGCGATCATGCGCGGCAAGCATGGCGACCGCAATCCCGCCACCTGCCAGGCCTGCCACGGCGACAAGCCGCACAAGCAAAGTTTCTCGAAACTCAACGACCACACCCGCAGCATAGCGTGCCAGACCTGCCACATTCCGCAGTTCGCACGCGGCGGCGTACCGACGAAAATGAGCTGGAACTACGCCACCGCCGGCCGGATGGATGCCGCCGGCAAGCCGATCAAGACCCTGGACGCCCACGGCCACGTGATCTACGACAGCCGCAAGGGCGACTTCGTGCTGGGCGAAAATGTGGTGCCCGAATACCGCTGGTTCGACGGCACGGTGACCTACACCCTGCAGACCGACCGCATTGATCCCAGCCGCACCGTGCCGATCAACACCTTCCACGGCAAGCCCGGCGCGCCCGATACACGCATCTGGCCGGTCAAGGTATTTCACGGCAACCAGCCCTACGACAAGGTGCATCGCACCCTGCTGCTGCCGCACACTGCCATCCCGGACGACACGGCCTACTGGTACAACTTCGACTGGGACAAGGCGCTGCGCGCCGGCGCCGAGGCCAGCGGCAAACCTTTCAGCGGCCAGTGGGGCTTCGTGCAAACGCAGATGACCTGGCCGATCACCCATATGGTGGCGCCCAAGGAAAAAGCCCTCAGCTGCGTCGAATGCCACAGCCACCAGGGCCGCCTGCAGAACATCACCGGCATCTACATCCCCGGCCGCGACCACAGCCATTGGCTGGACCTGGCTGGCTATTCGATAGCCGGCCTCGCCTTCCTCGGCGTGCTGGGACACGGCGCGCTACGCATCGTCACCCGCAAAAAGCGCAAGGAGCACTGACATGGCTGAACGCATCTACCTCTTCAAACGCTTCGAGCGCTTCTGGCACTGGTCGCAGGCTGCGCTCGTGATCACCATGCTGATCACCGGCTTCGAGGTGCACGGCACCTATCATCTCTTCGGCTTCGGCCAAGCGGTGTCGATCCATACCCTGACCGCCTGGCTGCTGGTGGGCCTGTGGATTTTCGCCATTTTCTGGCACTTCACCACCGGTGAATGGAAACAGTACATCCCCACCTTCGACCAGATGGGTGCCGTGATCCTGCACTACAGCTACGGCATCTTTCTCGGCCGCCCGCATCCCTACAAGGTGGTGCCCGAGCGCAAGCACAATCCGCTGCAGCGCCTGGCCTATCTGGGGCTGAAGCTGACGATCAATCCGCTGATCTGGATCAGCGGCATCGCCTACCTGTTCTATGCGAGCTGGCGCGATCTCGCACCCGCCTGGCTCGGCCTGGAGGAGGTCGCCCTCGCCCACACGCTGGGCGCGTTCATGATGCTGATTTTCTTCATCGCCCACGTCTACCTCACCACCACCGGGCACACCCCGCTCGCCCACATCAAGGCCATGATCACCGGCTGGGAAGAGGAGCACTGACAATGACGGCTGCCATCAAGATTGCCGTCGCCAGCCAGAACCGCAAGAGCGTCACCGGGCATGCCGGCACATGCCGCAAGTTCTGGGTCTACGCCGTCGAAGCCAAAGCCGTGAAGGACAAGACCTTGCTGGAACTGCCGCGCGAGCAGAGTTTTCACGACTATCGCGGCGCCGAGCCCCACCCCCTGCAAGGCGTGCAGGTGCTCATCACCGGCGGCATGGGCGAGGGCCTCGCGCGCCGGCTGGCGGGCATGGGCATCGAAGGACTCGTCACCCCCGAAACCGATCCCGACCTTGCCGTCGCGGCCTGGCTGGCGGGCACCCTGCCGCTCGGTCAGCCCGAGGCGCATGGCGAACACAATCATTCACACGGGCACGACCACGCCTGAGCGTGCCCATTTCGATGCAACCGCAACTTAGAAGGAACGCCACATGAAACAAACCCTGCTACAGGAAAAATACCCGATCTACGTTGCCGAGATCGACAAGGCCGAAACCAGCCGCCAAAGCGTCGACGAGATCGTCAGCTACCTCAAGGACAAGATCGCTGGCAATCCCAAAGTGCAATTCATCGGCGTGTTCGACCACTACGCCCACACCAAACGCATCGAAGGCGAGATCAACCCGGAGATCAAGGCCGCGGTCGACGTGATCTTCTGCTTCGGCTTCGCCCTGCCCAACCCGCAGGTGCTGGCGGTGCGCCCCCGTTCCATCGGCGTGGCGGACATGGGCAGCAAGTTCGTGGTGAGCTTCATGGAAGCGCCGATGAAACCCGCGAACGAAGCCATGGAAGCCTGGGCCAAGGGGCTGCGCGACAAGACCTGATGTCGGCCTGCGGCAAGCTTCAAGTGCCTCGACCGACAGGCCCTTCAAGTGGAGTCCATGCTGTTCATGCAGCCCGGACGTTTTGACGCGGCACCCCGCCCGAACGCGCAGCTGTTCGGTGATGCCCTAACCAGGCATCACCGCCATTCAATCAGACAGGCACGCCGAGACAGCACGTGCGCGGAGCATAAGCACCGATGACCTGGGTCATTCTCTTCAGTCTGCTGGGCAGCGTCGGCGCCATGGGCGGCGCGGCGCTGCTGCTGGCATTTCCGGACGCGATACGGCAACGGTTGTTGCCCTGCCTGCTGTCCTACGCCACCGGCACGCTGCTGGGCGCCGCGTTTCTCGGCATGATTCCGCAAGGCCTGAAGCAGGCGCCACCACTCGCCATTACCAGCACCATCCTCGCCGGACTGGTGGCGTTTTTCATTCTGGAAAAACTCGTCATCTGGCGTCACTGTCACGAAGCGGACTGCGAAACCCACGGTCATCCGGGCGGGATGCTGATCCTGCTGGGTGATGCTTTCCACAACTTCGTCGACGGCGTGGTGATCGCTGCCGCCTTTCTCACCTCGCCGGCGCTCGGCATTGCAACAGCGCTTGCTGTCATCGCCCACGAAATTCCCCAGGAGCTGGGCGATTTCGCCATCCTGCTGCACAGTGGTTTGAGCAAGGCACGCGCCTTCTCCTACAACCTGCTCTCTTCACTCACCACCCTGCCCGGCGCCATCCTCGGCTGGTTCTGGCTGGCCGACGTGCGCGAAGCCATCCCCTATGTGCTGGCCATCTCCGCCGCCAGCTTCATCTACATTGCCGTGGCCGATCTGGTACCCGGTCTGCACCGCCACACCACACTGAAATCCTCCGTGATTCAGGTCGTCCTGATCCTGGCCGGCATCGCCACCATCGCGTTCTTCCGTTTGGGGCATTGACACCATGGAGCACTTTCCGACCCGCCCCCTCCCACCACTTTGCAAACAATCCCGAGCTTGAGAATCCTATGAAAGCGCCATCCTCTCTTCGTTATCTGAGTCTCCTCGCACTGGTCGAAGGCGCATCGCTGGTCGCGTTGATCGGTGTCGCCATGCCGCTTAAATATTTTGCCGGCCTGCCAGAGGCGGTTCGCGTGGTTGGCATGACGCACGGTGGCCTGTTCCTGTTGGCCACCGCCACCCTGGCGGTGGTCCTCGCGCGGGGACATCTCTCTCCGCTGAAAGGCGCGAGCGTTTTTGCCGCCTCCCTGATCCCCTTCGCCGGCCTGTGGTCGCACCGGATGCTGGTACGCAACATCGCTGCCCGCTCCAGTCAGGGATGTCCAACATGAGCACCGTGTCGGAAAAAGGCGGCGCCAGCTTCCAGGGCGTCAAGATGCTGCTGTGCGAGAACCCGCTACCGCCCATCGACGAAGCGATCGCGGCAGCGCAGGCCGAGCTGCCGCGCAGCAACTACTACACCGAGCCTTATTCCGAACCCTTGCGCCAACTGATCGCCAGCCAGCTCGGCGTGCCGGAACGGCTGATCCATATCAACGCCGGCTCCGAATTGATCCTGCGCCAGATTTTCCAGCGCCTGGGGCAACAGGTGCATCTGCTCACACCCACCTACATGCTGTTTCCGGAAATCGCCCAGTCCTATACAGAGACGCGGTTGCTGCCGGAGACAGGATTCGCCTTCGATCTCGCTCGCCTGGACATCCCCGAGGGCACCACGCTGATGGTGATCGTCAACCCCAACAACCCGAACGGCGGCAGCTTCGATATGGCGCCGCTGCCCGGACTGCTCGAACGCCATCCAAAAACTTTTTTCCTGGTGGACGAAGCCTTCATCGGCATGGCGGGCGAAAGCGTGGCCAGCTGGGTACCCCGCTACGCCAACCTGCTCGTTACCCGCACCTTGTCCAAAGCGCACAGCCTGGCTGGCTTCCGGGTGGGTTACGCGATCCTGCCGGAACCCCTGGCGGACGACCTGAATGCCCACAACGATGCTTATCCCCTGGCACGGGTGAGCCAGGCTGCGGCACTGGCCACCTTGCGCCACGAGGACAGGATTCAGCAACGTGCCGTCACCTTGCGCGCCTGGGCCGCCGAACTCGCCCAGGCTCTGGATCGGCTCGGCCTGAAAACCTTCCCGTCGCAGACCTACTTCTTTCTCGCGGATTTCGCGCCGCTCGATGCCTCCGCGATCGCCGAGTACCTGAAGGCCCAGGGCATCCTGATCAAACCACTGAACGATCCCCAACTCGGGCCAGGATTCATGCGGGTGACCACCGCGCTGCCCGCAGACAACGTGCGTTTCCTCGCCGCGCTGCGGCGTTTTCAAGAACTCACGCAGCACGCGAATCCTGAATAACCAGAATACTGCTGGCAAGGCAGCTCCTGACAAGCACCTTTTCCAACCACATCCGAGGCTCCTATGTCCGAACAAACTGCCCGCCTGAAGAATTTTCCGATTTCCTGGTTTTCCATCATCATGGGACTGGTCGGTTTCACCATTGCATGGGCCAAAGCCGAGAAGCTGTTCTTGCTGAACGTCGATATCAGTTCATGGCTTCTGGGACTGAGCGTCGTGCTGGCCTCACTGATCGGGACGGTCTATCTCGCCAAGTTGATCTTGCACCCTGGCGAGGTGGCCGCAGAAGTACATCACCCCGTGAAACTGGCATTTGTTCCGACCATTTCCATTTCGCTGATTCTGCTGTCGATCGCCACGCTGCATGCCGCACCGCACGCCTCGTTCTGGCTCTGGAGCATCGGTACCGTCCTGCAACTGGTGCTCACGCTGTACGTATTATCGTCGTGGATACACCACGACAAATATGAGATCCAGCATCTCAATCCAGCCTGGTTCATCCCTGTCGTCGGCAACATCCTGGTGCCCATTGCCGGCGTGCACCATGCCCCGGAGGAAATTTCCTGGTTCTTTTTTTCCAGCGGTCTTTTCTTCTGGCCGGTGCTGACCGCGATCCTGTTCTACCGTCTGATTTTCCACGCCAGCCTGCCCGCTAAAATGATACCCACGCTTTTCATCGTTATCGCGCCGCCAGCAGTGGGCTTCATTTCCTATCTCAATCTGGTCGGCAGCGTGGATGTCTTCGCCATGATGCTGTATTACCTTGGCCTGTTCTTCACCTTGCAAATAGCCACGCAAATCACCTATTTCAGCAAGCTCCAGTTCTTCCTGTCGTGGTGGGCGTACTCGTTCCCGCTCGCTGCCATCACCATCGCCACGCTGGCGATGGCGGAACATACCGGCGTTCCCTTTTTCTTCACGCTGGCGACGGTCCTGCTCGCAATCCTG
This sequence comes from Thiobacillus sp., assembly GCA_041750575.1. Lineage (GTDB taxonomy): Bacteria > Pseudomonadota > Gammaproteobacteria > Burkholderiales > Thiobacillaceae > Thiobacillus. The sequence goes on from JBGSZD010000228.1 coordinate 6,256, forward strand.
AGCCTGGTGATCGCCGGCCTGCTGGCACGCACGCTGTTGGCGGTTTTTCGGCGCGAAATCTGTGTCGAAGGTCATTGAGGATCGCTGCTTGCACGCACTGTTGAATCGGCACGCTGCGACCCGACACTGAGCATGGCGCATATCGTCATCCTCGGTGCGGGCACCGGCGGCACCCCTGCTGCCTACGAAATGCGCCAGCGGCTCGACAAGTCGCACGCCGTCACCTTGATCAACGCCTCGGAATTTTTCCAGTTCGTACCGTCCAATCCCTGGGTGGCGCTGGGCTGGCGCGAGGCGCGCGAGACGACGTTCAGGTTGCGTCCGCAGTTGGAAAAGAAAGGCATCCATTTCATCGCCGATCGGGCCGATGCGATCGACGCCACCAACCAGCAGATTTTTCTGGCGAACGGCGAATCGGTCGGCTACGACTACCTGGTGATCGCCACCGGTCCGCGGCTCGCATTCGAACGGGTCCCCGGCGCCGGGCCGGAAACCGGCCACACGCACTCCGTCTGCACGGTGGAACACGCCGAACGCGCGCTCGAACGTTATCTCGCCTTTCTCGACAACCCCGGACCGGTGGTAATCGGCGCGCTACCCGGCGCCTCCTGTTTCGGCCCCGCCTACGAATACGCGATGGCGCTGGAAACCGATCTGCGCCGTCGCAAGCTGCGCCATCGCGTGCCGATCACCTTCGTGACGCCCGAACCCTACATCGGCCACCTCGGACTCGGCGGCGTGGGCGACTCGCGGGGCATGGTGGAAGCCGAATTCCGCCAGCGCCACATCAAGTGGATCGCGCACGCGCGCACGACGCGGATCGAGGCGGGCAGCATGCATGTCGACGAATTGGACGACTTCGGCGAGACCCGCCACCAACACGTGCTCGACTTCAGCTTCGCGATGATGCTGCCGGCGTTCCGCGGCGTCGACGCGGTGGCGGGCGTGGCAGGCCTGTGCGATGCGGAGGGCTTCGTCATCGTCGACGAACACCAATGCAGCCCGGTCTACCCCTCGATCTTTTCGGCTGGCGTGTGCATTGCAATTCCGCCAATCGAGTCAACGCCAGTCGCCATCGGTACGCCCAAGACCGGCTACATGATCGAATCCATGGTCAGCGCCATCGTCCGTAATATCGAGGACGGACTGGCGGGCAAGCCGCCCAGCCATACCGGCACCTGGAGCACGATCTGCCTCGCCGACATGGGCGACACCGGCGCGGCGTTCGTGGCGATACCGCAGATTCCGCCGCGCAATGTCGCCTGGGCCAGGCAGGGTAAATGGGTGCACCTGGCCAAGGTGGCATTCGAGAAGTATTACCTGCGCAAGATGAAGGCCGGCAATCCCGAACCGCTGTACGAGAAATACGTGCTGAAAGCGCTGGGAATCAGAAAGCTGAAGTAAATCGGAATCCGTTCGGGCCTACCCCAGGGCAAAGGTCTGCGCGAATAGCGCGTTCACCTTGTCCGGCGGCTGCGGCCTGGCGATCACGAATCCCTGGATTTCGTCGCAGTGCCGGGCTTTCAGGAACGCCACCTGCTCCAGTGTTTCCACGCCTTCGGCGACGACGCGCATGTTGAGCGCGTGCGCCAGCCGGATGATGGCGTCGGCGATCTCGGCGTCGTCGCTGTCGTTCAGCACATCGTCGATCAGGCTCTTGTCGATCTTCAACGCATCGATCGGCATCCGCTTCAACTGCCCCAGATTGGAGTGCCCGGTACCGAAGTCGTCGATATACACGTGCAAGCCCCGCTGGCGCAGCGCGTCGAGCATGTCGAACGTGCGCACGGGGTTGTCCATCGCTGCGCTCTCGGTGACCTCCAACTGCAAAAACGCGGGGTCCATGCCGGTTTCTTTGAGGATGGCGTCGATATCGTCGATCAGGCGCGCGTCGACAAACTGGCGTGGCGACAGATTGATCGCCACCGGCGGCGGATGGTGTCCGGCGTCGCGCCAGGCGATCCACTGCTCGCACGCTGCCCGTGCCACCCATCGTCCCAGCGGCATGATCAGGCCGGTTTCCTCGGCCACCGGAATGAACTGGTCGGGCCCGATAATGCCGCCCGAGCGGGGCAGCCAGCGCGCCAGCGCCTCCAGCCCCACCACGCGGCCGCTGGCGAGATCGACCTTGGGCTGATAGACCAGCGCCAGCTCGTTGCGCTCGAGTGCCTGCCGCAGACCGCTTTCCAGGCTCAGCTGCTGCTGCGCCACGGCATTCAAGTCGTCGCTGAAATACTCGAAGCCGCTGCGGCGCTGCTTGGCCTGATACATCGCCAGGTCGGCCTGGCGCAGCAGGGTGTTGGCGTCGAGGCCGTCGTCCGGAAACACGCTGATGCCGATGCTGGCGCCGATGGCGTAACGCCGCTGGTCGAGCTTGAAGGATTCGGCCAGTGACTTGATCAGCTTCCTCGCCACCCGACTGGCGGCGCGCGAGGCAGGAGGATGGGTCAGGATGACGGCAAATTCGTCCCCCCCAGGCGGGCGACAAAGTCGTCGGCGCGCAATTGCTCATCCAGCCGGTTGGCGACGACGCGCAACACCTGGTCGCCCACTTCATGACCCTGCGAATCGTTGATGTGCTTGAAGCGGTCGAGATCGATGAACAGCAGCGAAACCTGGGATTTTTCACGCTGCGCGCGCGCCAGCGCGTGGCCGAGAAAATCCTGGAAATACGAGCGGTTGGGCAACCCGGTCAGCGGGTCGTGATTGGCCAGCATGTCGAGCCGCATCTCGGAATAGCGCCGTTCGGTCAGCGCGGACGACACGAACAACCCGCCCAGCGCCATCATCATCATGCTGATCTGCAGCGCGAAAACGTCGCGCGGCGTGGCGGAACCGGTGAGCCCGCCGTAGGTAACCACCGCGATGCCCAGCACGATGAGCGCCGACAAGAAAATCGCCAGGCTCGCGCCGGTCACCGTAAACCGCAGCGCCGCCCACAGCACACCCGGCAGCAGAACGAACAGCACGATTTCGGCGGGCCGTAGAGGCTCGGCGTACTGCATCATCAGCCGGGTCAGCAGCAACATGCTGAGCACCAGCACCAGGCCTTCCAGCCGCGCGCCCTTGCTGGTCGGCAGCAGATCCCAGCGCGAAGCTGTCAGCAGCAGCGGCGCGATCAGATAGATCCCCAGCACATCGCCCATCCACGATACCCACAGGCTGTTCAGCAGCTTGTCCGCGGGCAGGCCGCCATACAGATACAGGCTCATCACGCCCGTCAGCGCACTGACCGCGCTGCCCAGCGGCGCGGCCACCAGCGCGAACTTGGCGACGCTGGACACATAGTCGAGGGTGGGGCTGAAAGGCTGGAGATAGCGCGGCAGGTAACCGATGATCCCCGCCCCCGCCGAGGCACCGAGGGCAAAGCGAAAAGCCTGATCCGGCGGCAGGATCTGGCTGTTGATCGCGAACGAACCCAACAGCACACCGAGCATGCCCGCCGCGCCGTAGCGCAAGCAGGCCATGGCGCCCACGCCGGCCGCCAGCCAGACAGCGGCGACCACGTCGGCGATGTACACCGCCAGCTTGAGGCTGATCCAGCCTGACAGCGTATACGCCAGCGCCGTCAACGCGACAATCAGCGCAAAGCGCTTGACGTCATCGAGCGCGGGCAATGCCGGAAAAGGCAAGGCGGAAAACCGGTTTATTCAGCGGGGTCGAGTTCGGCGCGCACCGACTCCAACGCATCCTTGAGTGTTTCTTCGGACAGGACGTTGAGTTGTTCAGCCAGCATTTCGGCGGCGTCGATGGTGTCGGTGTCGTCTGGCAGGCTGTCGGTATCGAGATTGGCGACGAAGACCGCTGCCGCGCCGGTCACCTGCAGCAGCTGGCGGCGCTCCGACATGAGCATTTCGATCTCCCCGCGCAGCAGGCGGATTTCATCTTCTTTCATGGCTTGCAGGCTCATACTTGTCTCCGTTTATCGATCAGATCAGCCAAACAGGGTCAGCACCCCGGTGTAGCCGTACAAGCGGTTATGGGAAATCTCGCCGTTGGCGAAAAATCCCACCAGCGGAATCTCGCCCAGGGCCTCGCGGATCAAGCCCAGTTCCCGATTCGGCGCGCCGAACATGTGCTGGCCGCGCCCCAGACAGGAATAATACACGCCGCCCCGGATCGGCGCGTTCAATTGCGCCTTGATCGCCGCGAGCATGCGCAGCAGATCGTCTTCGGCGGTTTGCTGGTCGCGGCGGCAGAACAGCAGTTCGTCGCCCGGGCCGACATGTTCGCCAATTGCCACCAGGTTGTTCTGCGGATCGACGCCGAGAATATTGCGCACCAGGTAATCGCCGGTATCCGAGCCGCGCACCGGCAGGCCGACGAAGATGTAGCCCGCCGCACGGCGCAGGTCGCGCGCCAGCACCTCGCCGATTTCTTCCTTCATCACGTCCAGCGCCGGGCGGTGATCCAGGCTGCCGACGATGTTCTTGTTGGCGCTGGTGATCTGATGGCGCGGCCCCAGCGGCGAGATGCCTTGCGTCAGCCGCGTCGCCAGCTTCACCCGTTCGCTGAACAGCACACCGGACAGGCCGCCGCTCACCACGCCATCGCTGATTTGTGACGTCTCGCCGCGCGAGCTCGACAGCCCACCGACGACGAAGCCGCTCGTCACGTGCGTGGAGAGGCTTTCGATCAGTTCCTGGATACGGTTGTTCGCCGGGTCGCCATGGACAAGGGCGAAATAGGCACCCGCCGGTTGCACATCGATGTCCTGCGGCGTGCGCAGCACCGGCAGCATGCTGAAATCGGCCGGCGCGAATTCGCCCAGCATCACGGCCATCGCCGGCTCCTCCAGATATTCCACACCGGTGGCGCACACGCCCACCCCCACGCTGCCCGTCCAGTGCGGCACGCCGGTCGCGCTCTTGAAAAAAGCCAGAATCGCGTCGAGCTCACCCGCAAAGGCATCGGCCACGTACAGAAACCCCAGCGTCGCCGCGGACGGAATCGCGCCCAGTTGCGTCATGCAATCCTGCACCGCCTGGGTCCAGTCGGCCTGCGCGGCATGGGCAAATTTGAACGGCGTGGTCATGGCGGTGGATAAGCAGCGACTTGCCCGCTTGCGGGCTTAGTCGAATGTTTAGTCGTTTTATCAGTGGGCATGGATGTCCACGATATTATGCGAAACTCGTTTTCAGGTCTCACCCCATGCCGGAAATTTCTGCGCTCCATCCTCCGATCACACCCTATGCCAGCGGCATGCTGGACACCGGCGGCGTCCACCGCATCTACTGGGAAACCTCCGGCAACCCGGACGGCATCCCGGTGCTGTTCGTGCACGGCGGTCCCGGCTCCGGCACTTCGCCCAAGCAGCGGCAGTTCTTCGATCCGGCGCGTTATCGCATCATTCTCTTCGACCAGCGCGGCAGCGGCCGCTCGACGCCGCACGGCGAACTCGCCGACAACACCACGCCGCACCTGATCGCCGACATGGAAGCGCTGCGCGTTGAGCTTGGCATCGAGCGCTGGCTGGTATTCGGCGGCTCCTGGGGCTCGACCCTGGCGCTCGCCTATGCTGAAGCGCATCCGGAGCACTGTTCGGGTCTTGTTCTGCGCGGCATCTTCCTGTGCCGCCAAAGCGAGATCGACTGGTTTCTCTACGGTATCCGCGCCTTCTTCCCTGAGGCGCAACGGCAACTGGCGGAATTCATCCCGGCAAGCGAACGCGATGATTTACTCGCCGCCTATCACCGCCGCCTTGTCGATCCCGATCCGGCAGTGCACCAGCCTGCTGCCTATCAGTGGGCGACCTTCGAAGCCTCGTGCTCGACCCTGTTGCCCAGCCCTGAACTGGTCTCCGCGTTCGGCAGCGACCAGACCGCGTTGTCGCTTTCGCGGATCGAGGCGCATTACTTCGTCAACCACATCTTTCTGCCGGACGATAGCCTGCTCACCAATATCGACCGCATTCGCGCCATTCCGGCGATCATCGTGCAGGGCCGCTACGATGCCGTCTGTCCCATCGTCTCGGCGGACGATCTGGCGCGCGCCTGGCCCGAGGCTCACTACGTGATCGTGCCGGATGCCGGCCATTCGGCGTTCGAGCCGGGCATCGCGCGCGAACTCGTTGCCGCGTGCGACCGCTTCGCCCGCACCGGAGCATTTGATTGATGGCGGCCCTGTCGCCCTACGTCTTCGATGCCAGCGCGGAAAACTTCAACCGCCTGGTATTGGAAAACTCGCACAAAGGCCCGGTGCTGGTGCATTTCTGGACGCCCAAGGCCGGCCCCTGCTTCATCCTGATGCCGCGCCTGATCAAGCTCGCCGCTGAATACGGCGGCAAGTTTCTGCTCGTCATGCTGAACGCCGACGAACTGCCCGAACTGGCGCGACGCTTCAGCGTGAACTCGGTGCCGACGGTGAAGTTCTTCTGGCGCGGCGAAGTCGCCCACACCATCCATGGCGCCGATCCCGACAGCAGTTTCCGTGAAGTGCTCGACCGCTTCATCGCCGGCGACGCCAACCGCGCGCATGCATTGGGCGTGGCCGCCTGGCAGTCGGGCAACGTCCAGCAGGCGCGCATGCTGCTCGCCAACGCGGCGATGGCCGAACCTGACAACCTCGCCATCCCGCGCGACCTCGCCAAACTGCTGTGGGCCGAGGGCGACGGCGAACAGGTGCTGAAGCTGCTCGACAGCCTGCCGCCCGAGGCACGTACCGCGCCCGAAATCGCCCCCCTCTACGCGCACCTTCATCTGGTGGAAACCGCACGGCTGGCTCCGCCGCTGGCCGAACTCGATGCGCGCATCGCCCACGACCCGGCCGACCTCGACGCACACTATCAGCGCGCCGCGCTGCTGCTGGCCA
>JBGSZD010000229.1:0-4769 GCA_041750575.1 Thiobacillus sp.
GGCGCGGTGGCGATCACCGCCACGCCGTCGCCCAGCCAGTCGGCGAGGCGCGCACGGCGGCGGGCATAAACGGATACGTCGGACATAGCGGAATCAGGCATGGTTGCGCAGGCTTTCATCGAGTTGCTGCAAACGCTCGGGCGTACCCACATCGACCCAGCGGCCGGCGAAATGTTCGCCGCTCGCACGATTATCCGCGATTGCCGCGCGCAGCAGCGGCGCCAGCGGCGCCTTTTCGTGCGCCGGCGTATCGGCGAACAGCGCGCGGTGGTAGACGCCGATGCCGGAGAAGGTGAGTGGGGAGCGGGGAGTGGAGAGTGGGGAGTGGAGATTGGGGGGCGTCGACGGGATCACGCGCCCTGATTCGAGCACGAAATCGCCCTTCGGGTTGTGCAGCGGATTATCGACCAGCACCAGATGCGCCCGGTCGTGCCCCGCCGCCAACCGCGCCATCGGTTCGGCCAGCCGGCTGAAATCGTATTCGCAGTAAATATCGCCGTTCACCACCGGAAACACATCGCCCGCAATCAGCGGCAGCGCTGTGGCAATCCCCCCCGCCGTCTCCAGCGCACTGCCTTCGCGCGAATAATCGATACGTACCCCGAACATCGCCCCATCCCCCAGCGCATCCTCGATCTGCTGACCCAGATGCGCGTGGTTGATCACGATGTGCGTGAACCCCGCATCGCGCAGCCGCTCGATGTGCCACACGATCAGCGGTTTGCCGCCCACCGCCAGCAAGGGCTTGGGTGTGTGATCGGTGAGCGGGCGCATGCGCTCGCCGCGTCCGGCCGCCAGGATCATCGCCGCCTTACTCAAAACGTATACCCCACCTGCGGCTGTTTATCCTGAAGCCCGTCCAGCAAAAAAAACAACGGCTTCAGCTCGTCATACCGCTCGCACACCCTCCGCAGGTAGTGCATGACCAGCGGCATGTCCTTCAGATAGCCATCCTTGCCATCGCGGTGATACAGCCGCGCGAAAATGCCCAGCACCTTGATGTGCCGCTGCGCGCCCATCCACTCGAAATCGCGCCAGAAGTCGCCGAAGTCTTCGCGCACGGGCAGGCGCACGGCTCGCGCTTTCTCCCAGTAGCGGATCACCCAGTCGATCTGCTGTTCCTCGTCCCACTGGATGTAGGCGTCGCGGTAGATCGAGGCGAGGTCGTAGGTGATGGGGCCGTAGACCGCGTCCTGGAAGTCGAGGATGCCGGGGTTGGGGTCGCTTACCATGAGATTGCGCGAATGCCAGTCGCGGTGGACGTAGACCCGCGGCTGCGCGAGGTTGTTGGCGAGGATGCGTTCGAACACGGTATCGAGGATGGCGGCCTGGTCAGCCGTCATCGTCACGCCGAGGTGCTTGCCCACATACCACTCGGGGAACAGCATCAGTTCGCGGGTGAGCAATGCGCGGTCGTAGTCGGGCAGCACGCCGGGGCGGCTGGCTTGCTGGATTTGAATCAGCGCGTCGTTGGAGGCCAGATACAGCTCGCGTGCTACGCCGTGATTGAACCCGGCTTCGTTCAGGGCAGACAGATACGTGGTGTTGCCCAGATCGGTGAGCAGCAGGAAGCCTTGATCCAGATCCTGCGCCAGCACCTGCGGCACATGCACGCCGGCGTCGCCGAACAGGCGCGCCACCTCGATGAAGGGGCGGCAATCCTCGTGCGCCGGGGGGGCGTCCATCACGATATAATCGCGGCCTTGTGTGGTGACGCGAAAATAACGGCGAAAACTGGCGTCGGCCGACGCCGGGGCGATGTCCAGCGCATCCCCCCCCAACTGTCGGGCGGCCCAGTCCTGTATTGCTTGCAAACGTTCCACTGCCTACGACTCCGAATAACGCACGACCAAATAAGCTTGCCCGAATAACCTTGGCCCGGATTTTACATCGCTTGTCCAGCTTGCCCGGCTTTGCACTGCTTGCATTGTTGCTGATTGCCCCTTGCGCGGCAGCGGACGGACTCGCACTGAAAAAGGATGTCGAACTGATGGGTTCGGCAGCGGCGGGCAAGGCGGGGCCGCTATTCCTGACGGCCGACCGCATCGAGTCGACCGCGCCCAATATCGTCGAAGCCAGCGGCAATGTGGAAGCCCGCCAAGCGGGGCAGAATTTCTTCGCCAACTGGCTGCGCTTCGACACCAGCCTCAATTCCATCGAGGCGCGCGGCCAGGTGCGGCTGGAACAGCCCTCGCTGCTGGTGAAAGGCGATTCGCTCAAGCTCAATCTCAACGATTACAGCGGCGAACTGACGCAGCCCGAATACCAGTTGCCTGCACAGAAGGGCCGCGGCGGCGCCGAGCGCATCGATTTCATCGACGCCAACCGCTTCAAGCTGCAGGACGCCACCTACACCACCTGCCCGGTGGACAACGACGACTGGTTCCTCAAGGTGGACCGGCTCGACATCGACAAGACACGCAACGTGGGCACCGCACGCAACGCTTCGCTGCACTTTCTCGGGGTACCAATTCTGTACACGCCGTGGATGGACTTCGCACTCAACGATGTGCGCAAGACCGGCGTGCTGGCACCCACCTTCGGCACCACCGAGCGCAGCGGCCTCGACGTGCTGGTGCCCTACTATCTCAACCTCGCGCCCAACTACGACGCCACGCTGTATCCGCGCCTGCTGTCCAAGCGCGGTGTGCAATTGGGCGGCGAATTTCGTTATGTATTGCCGGATTTAAGCGGCGACAACCGCCTCGAATACCTGCCCAACGACAACGTGACCGACCGCTCCCGCTGGAGCGCCGCACTGAACAACACCTACCGCCTGAACGCGCAGACCGAGGCCGGCATCAATTTCAACCGCGTATCCGACGACGACTATTTCCGCGATTTGTCGAACCTCACGTCCATTACCTCGCTCACGCACCTCAACCGCGAAGCCTGGGTGACCACGCAACATTCGCTCTGGAACGCCGAACTGCGCGCGCAAAGTTTCCAGACGCTGCAGGACTCGACCTCGACGCCCATCGTCGAACCCTATGCGCGGCTGCCGCATGCGCGCCTGGGCATGGCGCAGACGTTCGGCAACGGCCTCGAATTCAAGCTGGAAACCGAAGCCACCCGCTTTGCCCATCCCACCCTGACCGAGGGCACGCGCGTGCTGGCGTATCCCACCCTGCGGATGCCGCTTAACTATTCGTACGGCTTCTTCACCCCGCAGATCGGCTGGCACAGCAGCTATTACGCACTGGACGACAGCGCAGCGGAACAGCGCATCACGCGCAACCTGCCAATCCTGAGCCTCGACAGCGGCGTCACCTTCGACCGCCCGTTCCACTTCGCCGGCGAGGATTTCACGCAGACGCTGGAACCGCGCGCGTACTACGTTTACGCACCCTTCCGCGACCAGAGCACAATCCCGGTGTTCGATACCGCCCAGCTCGATTTCAGCTACGCGCAGATGTTCACCGAAAACCAGTTCATCGGCGGCGACCGCATCAACGACGCCAACCAGCTGACGCTCGCGGTCACCAGCCGCTTCACCGAGGCGTCCAGCGGCCTGGAGCGGCTGCAGGTCACGCTTGGACAACGCTACTACTTCAGCGCGCAACAGGTAGCATTGCCCGGAATCTCGCCGCGAACCAGCAACGCCACCGATCTGCTCGCCGCCGTCAGCGGACAGATCACGCGCGACTGGCGCATCGACACGGCATGGCAATTCGACACCCAGAACGGCACCACCATCCGCCAGAACCTCGGCGCATCCTATCGTCCCGCCCCGGGCCGCGCATTGAACTTCGGCTACCGTTTCATTGACCAAACCACCGAGCAGATCGACCTCTCCGCGCAGTGGCCGCTCGGCAAGCGCTGGTACGGCATGGCCCGCTACAACTATTCCTTCCAGGATAACAAGCTGGTCGAAGGCCTGGCGGGGCTTGAATACAATGGTGGGTGCTGGGCAGTGCGCGGCGTGTTCCAGCGCCTGGCAACCAAGGAAGATCAGTCCACTGATGCGTTGTTTTTCCAGCTCGAGTTGAACGGAATGGGGCGCATCGGCGCCAACCCGCTCGACGTTTTGAAACAAAGTGTTCCCGGATACAGGACCAGCAATGAGATTCTTCAAACACCCTGAATGGCACCGCCCCTTGATGCTGGCGCTGCTGATCGCCGCATCGGCGCTCGTGCCGGCCCGCGCCGCCATCGTGCCGCTCAATCACATCGTCGCCGTCGTCAACGACGAGGTCATCACCCGCCAGGAACTGGCCAAGCGCTATGCCGAAGTGGCTCAAAGCCTGTCGCGGCAAAACACCCCGCTACCGGCGCGCGACGTACTGGAAAAACAATTGCTCGAGCGCATGGTCACCGAACTCGCCCTGCAGCAGCACGCCCGCAGCACCGGCGTGCGGGTCGATCCGGTGCAGGTCGAACGTGCGCTGCAACGCATTGCCGCGCAGAACAAGCTCGATATGGCAGGACTCCAGGCCGCGCTGGAGAAGGAAGGCCAAAGCCTCGACGGCGTGCGCACCACCATCCGCAACGAAATCCTCATCGCGCGTGCCCGCGAACGCGATGTCGACAACCGCGTGGCCGTCAGCGATTCGGAAATCGAAGGCTATCTGCAAACGCGGGCGCAGCAGGGTGTGGAAACGGAATACAACTTCGCCCACATCCTCGTCACCGTGCCGGAAAACGCCTCGCCGGAGCAGATCCAGGCACGCCGCGCCCGGGCCGAGGACATCCTTGCACAGCTCGACAAGGGCGCCGATTTCGCCCAGCTGTCCGCCAGCCATTCCGATGCGCCCAACGCCCTGCAGGGC
>JBGSZD010000230.1:0-5534 GCA_041750575.1 Thiobacillus sp.
CGCTGCCCGGCCAGCCGTTCCGCTTTGCGCTCAGCCGCGGCGGCTGGTATCGCCCGGGCGGCATCGTGCGATCCGACGGCGAGCGCGTCGCCGACAATCTGGAAGCCTGGGCCGAAGCGGAACTGGCCGACTGCGACGGCAACATGGATGCGTTCATCGAACGTTACGGCGACGATGGGCTGCTCGCCACCCGCCACAGCGGGCGCACGCATTACTTCGTCGCGCCCTATGGCCCCGCACCGGCGGATTTTCTGCAACTGGAGATCGAGGAACTGCATGAAGTGCAGGATCGGCGTTTGTTTTCGGAAGACGATCCGCCCGCCGACCTGCAGGAGCTGATCGATCCCCTGAATCCCGCCACGCTGGAAGCGCATCCCGTGGCGCCGCCGCACTATCGATTTCGCCGCCTGACCGACATGCGCTACGTTGCCATGCGGCTACCCGCGCCGATCGGGCAAGTCCACCCGCTGGCGCGCTTTCTTGCCGAGTGGGCGAGCAGCCAGACCCGCGGCAAACACCATTTCTGCGACCACTGGATCGTCGCCCTGCGCGAACACCAGGACCGCTATCGCAACCCGGTGCTCTCGGCCGCGCCCGTCTCGCTGCATGCCCGCGCACTCAAGCCTTTCCACTGGGAGTCGCAGCTACACGGCGTCGATGCGGCCAAGCAGCTGCTGGCATTCGACCGTGCTGCAGGCTATCCCGGCGCCTGGTATTTCCACATGGTGGCGGGCGGCCTGACGCCGCGCGATATCGCCGCCACCCTGGCCAGCGACCTGGATGCGGGCTTCAACTATCTGCGGGAGCAGGACGCCAAACTGCTGGTGGAATGGATGCAAGCGCCCTACAGCGCATAAAATCGCATCCTCGCCGACACACAGGCACTTCTGGGGGGTCGGCTTTTCACGTAGACGACCGGTTCGATGCCCAAGCAATAGCTGGACGATGCAATCACTCACTCTCTAACGGCAATTCACGCTGAACCTCCCTAGGCTATCGACATGCTCACCGCACTGGTCATCATTTTCATCATCGCTTACGCAGCGATCGCACTGGAGCATCCGCTCAACATCAACAAATCGGCGTCCGCGCTGATCGGCGCAGGCCTGCTCTGGACGGTCTACGCCATGTCGACCGGCGACCATCACCTGGTGAGCGAGCAGTTGGGCGAGTCGCTCATGGGCACGGCGCAGATCGTTTTCTTCCTGATGGGCGCAATGACGATCGTCGAGGTGGTGGATGCGCACAACGGCTTCGAGGTCATCACCGCGCGTATCAAGACAACCAAATTGTCCATGCTGTTGTGGCTGGTGGGATTCGTGACGTTCTTTCTCAGCGCCACGCTGGACAACCTGACCACCACCATCGTGATGATTTCGCTGATGCGAAAACTCCTGGCCAATCACGACGACCGGCTGTTCTTCGCCGGGATCATCGTGATCGCCGCGAACGCAGGCGGCGCCTGGTCGCCGATCGGCGACGTCACCACCACCATGTTGTGGATCGGCGGACAGATCACAACGCTGGCCATCATCGAGGGGGTATTTCTGCCATCGCTGATATGCATGATGGTTCCGCTGGGCATTACAGCCTACCTCTTGCGCGGCCGCGAAGTTGTCGCGCCGCTGAATGAAGATAGTGAACATGGAACCCATACGACCGAGTTTGAACGCAAGCTCATGTTCTATGTGGGACTTGGCATCCTCGTGGCCGTACCGGTTTTCAAGACCCTGACACACCTGCCGCCCTTTATGGGGATCCTGTTCGGCCTGGGCCTGCTGTGGCTGGTCGGCGATCTGGTTCACCGCCACAAGGAAGATGATTCGAAGCGGCCGCTCACACTCGTGCACGCCTTGAGCCGGATCGACATGAGTTCCATCGTGTTCTTCGTCGGCATCCTGCTGGCGGTCGCCACGCTGGAGCATACCCACATCCTCGCCGCCCTGGCAGAGTGGCTCGACCAGAGCATCGGACGGCTGGACATCATCGTGATGGTCATCGGCCTGGTGAGTGCGGTCGTCGACAACGTGCCGCTCGTCGCCGCCGCCATGGGCATGTACGACCTGGCCGACTATCCGGCCGATCATTTCCTCTGGGAATTCCTGGCGTATTGCGCGGGCACGGGCGGCTCCATCCTCATCATCGGCTCGGCGGCCGGCGTGGCCGCCATGGGCCTGGAGAAGATCCACTTTTTCTGGTACGTCAGAAAAATCAGCGGGCTGGCGTTGATCGGCTACCTGGCCGGCGCGGGAACCTACCTCGTGCAATACCAGCTGCTGCACTGAATCAAGGCAGCGGAGCAGGCATCAAACGTTTTGATGCGAGGCGGCATCGCGCATTTTTCTGAAGCAGGCGCCCCTTAGGCTGCCAAATCAACCTGGACACAATGAACGATTACACCACTTTGTTTTTGGGTGTTGTGTGCGCCGGCATCGGCGGTGAGCTTTTCGTTCGCGGCGCCGTTGGTCTCGCTCACTGGGCACGCGTGACGCCGGGCATTATCGGCGCAACCGTTGCCGCATTCGCCACGTCAAGTCCGGAATTGTCGGTCTCCATCAATGCGGCTCTGGCCGGAAAACCCCAAATAGCACTCGGCGACGCGCTCGGCAGCAACGTGGTGAATGTCGCCCTGATTCTCGCGCTTGCCTTGGTGATTTCCGGAATCCAGAGTTCTCGGGATAGCGTAAAGCGGGATTTTCCCGTGGCGCTGCTGATCCCCATCATCACGGGGGTTCTGTTTCTGGATGGCGAGCTTTCCAGATTCGACGGCATGCTGATGATGGGCATGTTCATCGCCTGGCTGGTGGCGGCGATGATTGAAGCGAGAAAACAGCGGAGTGCCGCAGATCAGGTTCTAGGGGCACATCGAGGATGGCGGGTCGCGCTTGCGTGCGTTGCCGGTCTTGCCTTCCTCGTCACGGCCGGAAACCTCATTGTGGCTGGCGCAAAAGGCATCGCCCTTGCTTTCGGCGTCGATGAATTCGTAATCGGGGCCACCATTGTGGCGATTGGCACGTCCGTGCCCGAACTTGCGACAACAGTCATCGCCAAGATTCGCGGACATGACGAGATTGGCCTGGGAACCATTCTTGGCAGCAATATCTTCAACGGCATTTTCATCGTTGCCGTCGCAGCCATCATCCATCCCATCACCGTTCCATGGCGTGAGGTAGCTATCGCATTGGTGTTTGGCTTCGTTGCCCTGATGTTCGCTTACCCTGCACGCACAGGACTTATTGAACGAAGGCGCGGCGTTTTGCTTCTGGTGCTATATGCCATCTACCTCGCCACCCTCCTTCAACGACAAGCCACCTAAGCGGGGATTAATCGAAGGGGCCAAGTACACCGGGTTTTATCGCGGTCGCCCACGTGCCGGGTATCCGGACGCCGTACCTGGCGCTGGGCTGGCACCCCGATTCGCTGATCAGAACGGGCGGCTGAAGCGGCTTCACCCTGTTCGGCTCTTCCGGCGCAGGATCGTTTGCGGCCTAACGCATTTCCCGAATGCAAACTGTCCGCTGGCCTGCCGGTGGAGGTGATTCAGGGTTCTTCTGGATATGATCTATCCGCTCTGTAATGCGGAATCAATGCACGCTTAATAACTCATAGCTGGCCAATCCAGGCCTCAAGCTGACCGATCTCGCGTTGCAGAAGCCTTGGATCTTGATAGACATGTGAGATCACTGCTATCCCCTGCGCCCGCCCAAGAAGGTGAAGCGCCAACGCCTCGGCTTCACCAGCCCGCCCCAGCTCCACAAAACTCACGATAAGCCAGTCGCGAAAAAGGTCGAACAGGGCACGGGCGGCTTGTTGCAGGTCGCGTCGATCCTTGCCTAGTTCCGTGTTCAAGGTACCGATAGGACAGCCATATTCCACTAATTCCCCCTGGCGTCCGGCGATCATGTGTACGAATGCGAGCAAGCGTTCCTTAGGGTCAGCGTGCTCGCTATCCCACAGGGTCATCAGAGAGCGAAATTCCTCGAGATGCTGTTGAATGACCGCATGGAGGATTTCATCTTTGGATTTGAAATAGTGGTAGATGTTGCCTCGGTACAGACCTGTTGCTTCAACGATGTCTGAAAACGAAGTCCCATCGTAGCCATGCTGGTAAAAGAGTCGCTTGGCGCACTGGACGATGTCGGCGCGGGTCTTCTCGCCTTTACTGCCCAAATTCAATGTTCGCTCCTGATGTTTGCCCAAGGCACATACCTTACACCACGGGCTTGGCCATGCTCATGGGTCGCGTCTGGCGTACCCCCATTTCCTGCATCTGCGCGCGTATCGCCTCGCGCCATTGATGAGCCGGCCGGTAACCCAGCCATTGTTCGGCCTTTCCATTATCGACATTCACCTCTTCCATCAGGTGGATGATGCTGCGCGTGACCAGTGGCTCCCATGGCACGATCGGATCAATTGTCTCCATCAGCCACGCAAAGGGGTAGGCAATTGCGAAAGGCACGCTGAAATGCGGCAACGGCAAATCGTATTCTTCGTGCAGGAAGGTGATGACTTGCCGCACCGTGGGTATCTCTGGTCCGACGATATTGAAACTCTCGAAGTCTGCGAGGCCATCCGCAGTGGCCGCCAGAGCAAAGGCCTTGCCGATATCGCGTCCGTCGATGATGGGCAGGCTGGTTCGGCCGCCCGCCACCCAGGGCACAAGGTGTGTCTTAAGTCTCGGTGCCAGGATAGGCAGCACACCCAGGGAATAGCGCCGTCCCGCAAAAATGCCCAGGCGAAGATTGACTACCTGGAATCGGGGGCTGGCTTGTTCGCGTAGAGCATCTTCAATGGCGACAACATTGCAAAGGTGGGGCCAGAAATCGCGTGGGACTCCTCTACTCAATGGGTCGAATGAACAATCTGGCGAGGCAGCGCTCGTGGTGCTGGTATTGACAAAACGGGTCACCCCGGCGTCACGTGCAGCTTCGATCAATGACAGCGCTGGCTCCAAAAGAAGCGAGCGTGAGTCTTCGGTGTGCCCCCACATTGAGGTCCAGGCAGCCGCGTGACATAAAACATCAACGCCTTCAACCACGGACTCCCGGTATCGCTCGTCGCGAAGATCGCCTTCGCGCACCTGCCCGGTAAACTCCTTAGGCACCTTTTTCTTGTCACGGCAGGCGGCAATCACCCTCACGCCATCGTGTCGTTGCATAGCTTCCAGAATGTGACTCCCCACGAAGCCGTTTGCGCCTGTTACGAGCACTGTCTTGACCATGTTCACTCCAAATAGGATGTTCGTCCGAATATAATTGGATGATCGTCCTAATATGTCAAGCTAACTTCATCAGAAGGGCGATACCCAGAACCATCCGGCACATTAAGTTTTCAGCGCGATGCCCCCAGCTCAGATCACGAATAGTTTGTCGCCCACCCCCCACCCGCGCGCACCTGTGTAGGGTTTGTTACATGAATCGCCCGCGCGATTCCCCCTGAAATCAAGCACATACCCTTGGCACGCCGCTTGCGATAGTTAGCTCAGGACCTTTTCCGAGCGAGCCGCCATGCAAGCCAAGGACATTGCCGAGCTG
>JBGSZD010000231.1:0-2936 GCA_041750575.1 Thiobacillus sp.
CAGATTGCCGCTGCCGGATACCACCACGTTGTCCTGGCTGGCGTCGAAGGCCTGGCTGCCGGCATCCACCGCGGCGGCCATCAGGCGGGTGATGTCGTCGCGCACGCGGCCGAGTTCGTCGCGCAGCTTGTTGCGCACCTGGTCGAAACTGTGGCCGGCAAAATGCTGGTTGAAGTAGTTGGCGGCTTCGGTCAGCGCGGAGGCGCTGTAGGGTTGCTCGGTCATGATGACGCGGTTCTCGACCTCGCCTTCCATGGTGACGATGATGAGCAGGATGCGTTTGTCCGACAGGCTGATGAATTCGATCTGGCGAAACGCCGGGTTGCGCCGCGGCGTCATCACCAGACCGGCGAAACGGCTGAGGTCGGACAGCAGCGTGGACGCCGCCGTGATCAGGCGTTGCGGGTCGGCCGAGGTCAGGCTGGATTCGAGCTGGGTGACCTCGATCTGTGCCAGCGGCCGCACCGTCAGCAGCGTGTCGACGAAGAAGCGATAACCGCGTGGCGTCGGCACCCGTCCGGCCGAGGTATGCGGGCTGGCGACGAAGCCCATGTCCTCGAGATCGGCCATGATGTTGCGAATGCTCGCGGGCGACAGATCCAGCCCGGCATGTTTCGACAGCGTGCGCGATCCCACCGGCTCGCCGTCGGCGATATAACGTTCTACCAGGGTCTTCAGCAGGATGCGGGCGCGGTCGGTGAGCATGGGGCGATTATATAGGGGAGCGGTAAGCAGCGAGCGGTGAACGGAATTCCTGCTTACCGCTCACTGCTTACTGCTCACCCCTTATAATCGCCCCTCATGCAAACCCCATTTCATACCGTCGGCCTTGTTGGCAAATACGATAACCAGGGCATGGAAACCTCCTTGCGCGCGCTGGGAGAGTTTTTGCGGACGCGCGGGCATACCGTGCTGCTGGCGGTTCAGTCCGCCGACCATCTCGGCATCACCGATTTTCAGACCTACAACCTGCACGATCTGGCATCCAAGAGCGACGCCGTGGTGGTGCTGGGCGGCGACGGCACCATGCTGTCCATCGCCCGCGAGCTGGCGGCGCACGGCGCGCCGCTGATCGGCATCAACCAGGGACGGCTGGGATTTCTCACCGACATCACCGTCGACGACATGTACGACGCGATGGCGGAAATCCTCAGCGGCCAGTATGTGGCGGAAGAACGCATTCTGCTCAACGGCCAGATTCGTCGCGACGGCGAGCGGGTATTCGAAGCCTCCGCATTCAACGACGTGGTGGTGGGCAAGGGCGGCTCGGGACGCCTGATCGATCTGGAAATCGCGATCAACAGCGAGTTCGTCTACAGTCAGCGCGCTGACGGCCTGGTGGTCACCACACCGACCGGCACCACGGCCTATGCGCTGTCGGCCGGCGGCCCCATCGTGCATCCGACGCTGGAGGCGGTCGCGTTGGTGCCGATCTGTCCGCACACCCTGTCGGCGCGGCCCATCGTGGTCAGCAGCCATTCGCGCATCGAACTGCACCTGACCTATGCCGACGACGCGCGCGTCCACTTCGACGGCCAGCATCATTTCGATCTGCAAAGAGGCGACCACGTGTGGATCACTCGCGCCAATCGTCCGGTTACGCTGCTGCATCCGCATTCCTACAGCTACTACGACACCCTGCGGCAGAAGCTGCATTGGGGCAAAAAACTCTAGGCTTGTGAATAAACCTACTGCGCTTGCCATCTCGGGGTTGGGCGGTGCTCGCAATCCTCATGTACTTTAAGTACATTCCGGTTGCTGCGCTCCGTCCGCCCCCGACCTGGCTGCGCTCGCTACGGTTTCTTCACAAGCCTTAACCGCGCTTATGTTGTCGCATCTATCCATTCGCAACTACCTGCTGGTCGAATCGGTCGAGCTCGATTTCGCGCCGGGGCTGACCGTGCTCACCGGCGAGACCGGCGCGGGCAAATCCATCCTGGTTGACGCATTGGCGTTGGCGCTGGGCGACCGTGCCGAGGGCGGCGTGGTACGGCAGGGTGCCGCGCGGGCGGAGATCGCCGCCGAATTCGCAATCGAAGGGCTGCCCGCACTGACGGCCTGGCTCGATGAAGCAGGTTTCGCGATCGAAGATGGTTCGCTCATTCTGCGCCGCGTGATTGATGCCGGCGGCCGTTCGCGCGCCTTCATCAACGGTAGCGCCGCACCGCTGACGCAACTGAAGGAAGCGGCCGAATATTTGCTCGACATCCATGGTCAGCATGCACATCACGCGCTGCTGCGCCCCCAAACTCAGTGCGAGGTGCTCGACGCCTACGCAGGTGCGCAGCAACTGGCGGCCAGCGTGAGCGCCGCCTGGCATGCCTGGCAAGCTGCGCGGCAGCAGCGTCTGGACGCCGAAACCCACGGCCAGGCACGGCAGATCGAACGCGAGGGTTTGAGCCTGGCAGTGGAGGAATTGCGCGCATTGGGCGACGACCTCGCGCGCTGGGACGAGATACAAATCGAACACGCGCGGCTCGCGCACGTCACCACGCTGATCGAAGGCGGCCAGGCGCTGATCGAGGGGTTGGACGAGGGCGAGTCGGCGGTCTCCAGCCAGCTCGGCGAATTGAGCGCGCGGCTCGATGCCATGCAGACGGTGGACGACAGTCTGAAAGACATTGCCGCGCTGCTGAATTCGGCCAGCGCCGATCTGGCCGAGGCGGTGCACGCGCTGCGCCGTTATGCCGACAATCTCAACCTCGATCCCGAACGCCTGAATGAACTCGATCGCCTGCTCTCCGACATGCACCGGCTGGCACGCAAGCATCGCGTGCAGCCGGAGGCATTGAGCGAGTTGCTGGATCGGTTCCAGTCGCGGCTGGTGGAACTGGCCGCCAGCGACGACCTCGACGCGCTGCAGGCAAACGAGGATGCTGCCTGGGCGCGCTACCAGGCCGACGCGAAACGCCTCACCGTGCAGCGCCGCAAGGCGG
>JBGSZD010000232.1:0-7214 GCA_041750575.1 Thiobacillus sp.
GCCCAAATCGGGCGCGCGCCGCGCGCAACTGCAAACGCTGGCCGCCCTGCCAAGCGCGCTGGTGTTTTACGAGGCACCGCATCGCATCGAAGAAACGCTGGCCGACATGGCCGCCGTGCTGGACGACGCACGCCTGGTGACGCTGGCGCGCGAACTCACCAAGAAATTCGAGACCATCGTCACCCTGCCGCTACGCGATGCGCCGGCCTGGCTCGCCGCCGACCCCAATAACGTGCGCGGCGAATTCGTCGTCATCGTGCATCCGCCCGTGGCGTCAGCCGTCGTGGTCGATAGCGAGGCGATGCGCGTGCTCGACGTGCTGCTGGGCGCGCTGCCGCCGACACTGGCCGCCAAGCTCGCATCGCAGATCACCGGACGCAGCAAGGCCGAACTCTATAAAATGACTCTGGCATTGAAACCGCAGACCGACGCATGACTGATACGCTTACGATCACTCGCCCCGACGACTGGCATATTCACTTTCGAGACGGCGCCGCCATGCAGAGCGTGCTGCCCGACACCGCACGCGTGTTCGGCCGCGCGATTGCCATGCCCAATCTCAAGCCGCCGGTGTTGACGGTGGCCGACGCGGCGGCATATCGCGAACGGCTGCTGGCGGCTGCGCGCGGCACCGCGTTCGAGCCGCTGATGACGCTGTACCTCACCGACAACACGCAGCCCGAGGAAATCCGCCGCGCGCGGCAATGCGGGTTTGTGCATGCGGTGAAATATTATCCGGCGGGTGCGACGACCAATTCCGATTCCGGCGTCACCGATCTCACCAAGACCTACAAGACGATTGCTGCGATGGAAGAGGTCGGCATGCCGCTGCTGCTGCACGGCGAAGTGGTCGATGCCGATGTCGATGTGTTCGACCGCGAAGGGGTGTTCATCGAGCGCCACCTCATCCCGCTACTGCGCGAATTTCCCAAGCTGAAAATCGTGCTGGAACACATCACCACCCGCCAGGCAGCGGAGTTCGTGGCGAGCGCGCCCGCGAACGTCGGTGCGACCCTCACCGTCCACCACCTGCTGTACAACCGCAATGCCATGTTCAAGGGCGGCATCCGCCCACACATGTACTGCCTGCCCATCCTGAAACGCGAGCAGCACCGTCAGGCGCTGGTCGCGACGGCCATCTCCGGCAATCCCAAATTCTTTCTCGGCACCGACTCCGCGCCGCACGCCATCGGCGCGAAAGAATCCTCGTGCGGCTGCGCCGGCATCTACACCGCGCACGCCGCCATTGAACTCTATGCCGAAGCCTTCGAAGATGCTGGCGCGCTGGACAAACTGGAAGCCTTCGCTAGTTTCTACGGCGCGGATTTCTACGGGCTGCCGCGCAATGTGGGCACGATCACGCTGATGAAGGGGGCTTGGCAGGTTCCAGCCGAACGTGCGCTTGGTGCTGAAAAGCTGGTTCCGCTTCGCTCGGACGAAGCGATCCGCTGGCGGGTGGCATGAGTCGGGGGTGAGTAAACATAAAAACGGCAGACGGGTTTTCCGTCTGCCGTGGTGCGGAAGCTAGCCAGCGCTTCCAGGTTTCACGTGGCTTTGCGCCACGCGGAGGAGGGGGTTACGGGAACGCCGGTATCGTGGGCTCGACACCCGAGCCCATGGCTTCGGGGTGATGCGAGGCGATCAGTTGGCGGATTTCCTCGACGCGTCCGGACGGCGCGTCCACCATCATCAGGATATGCCCGGCGGTGATGGCCGATTCGAAAGATTTCAGCCGCGAATTGGGAATGGAACTGGCGACCATGCTAGCGACCCAGGCGCCGAACGCCGCACCGATGAGCGCGGTGAGCAGAATGGTGACGAGTTGCAGATCGACGCCGGCGGGTGGGAAAAATACCGCGACCAGCCCGGCGACGATACCGATGCCGCCGCCGACCGCCAGTCCGGTTTCGGCGCCATGAACAAAATCGGATTTTTGCAGGATCGAGGCTTCGTGCAGGCCGGCCAGCGCTACGCCGTCTTTTGCCAGGACGTGGATGTGGCCGTCTTCGATACGGGCGAGCAAAAGCTCATCGCGAATTTGTCGGGCACTGATAGTGTCCGGCACCATGAAATACAGACGTCTCCTCATGATGGATCTCCTGAGTGGGGTCGTTTCCGCCCTGATACCTTTGATTAGCAAATCGTCAGCGTCAGTCAAGTTAAAGTTTATAATTCGCATGGGAAAGCCGGTCAGACAACCGCTGCCGCGCAAGCGGGAGAGGAAAGTCCGGGCTCCAAAGAGCAGGATGCCGGCTAACGGCCGGACGCCGCGAGGCGAGGAATAGGGCCACAGAGACGAGCGTATTCAGTTACGGTGAAACGCGGTAACCTCCATCCGGAGCAACACCAAATAGGCAGACGATGACGCGGCTCGCCGAGTCTGCGGGTAGGTGGCAGGAGTCGGTCAGCAATGGCCGGCCTAGAGGAATGGTTGTCCACGACAGAACCCGGCTTATCGACTGACTTTCCCACTTTTCATGTAATTCAAATACTTAGCGTTTTTTCCTAAAACAATGAGGAAAATACAGCGCTAAGCATCGGTTTTTCCAGAAACTTATCCACAACCCACAACCACCCCTAAGTCCTTGAGGCGTAGGGGTTTTTTTACGTTCTCCAGCTTGACCCCCCCAAAACTATCCCCTATAGTGGGTGTAAGTGGTGATTGGTGGGAAGTTGTGGGAGAATCCGCGCATCCAAACACGGCCAAATTTGAATTAAGCCGAACTGAATAAATAACGGGGGGAGCATGTTTCGGGGTGTCGCGACTGTCAGTCTGGATAGTAAAAACCGGCTCGTGGTGCCGGCGCGCTATCGCGACGCCCTTTTGGTGAATGGCGCGGGGCGCGTTGTCGTGACGGCCGACCCCAGCCAGTGCCTGCTGCTTTATCCCTTGCCCGAATGGGAGCCGATCGAGAAAAAACTCAACGGCTTGTCCGACTTCAACCCCCGCACCCGCAGCCTCAAACAATTGCTCGTTGGCTATGCGCACGACATGGATATGGATGGCGCCGGTCGTGTGCTGCTGCCGCCAATGCTGCGCAAGTTCGCCGAACTGGACAAAAACGTGGTGATGGTGGGCCAGGGCAGCAAGATCGAGTTGTGGAACGAGGCGCGCTGGGAAGCCAAGGTGGCACAGGCGCTGACCTTCAGCGACGACGCGTTGCCGCCTGAACTGGAGGGGTTCACGTTGTGATGGAAGCCGCCCATGTGCCGGTGCTGGCACAGGAGGCGGTGGCGGCGCTGGCGATTCAACCCGAAGGCGTGTATGTCGACGGCACTTTCGGTCGTGGTGGCCACAGCCGATTGATTCTGGATCGGCTGGGTGCGCAGGGCCGGTTGATTGCGCTGGATCGCGATCCCGCCGCCATCCGCGCCGGCGCGGCCTTGCAGGACAAGCGGTTGACGCTGGTGCGCAGCGCCTTCTCGCGCCTGGGCGCGGTGCTTGATGAGCTGGGCGTGGTGAAGGTGAATGGGATTTTGCTGGATATCGGCGTGTCGTCGCCGCAGCTCGACGACGCGACGCGCGGATTCAGCTTCCGCTTCGATGCGCCGCTCGACATGCGCATGGATCCGGACAGCGGGATGTCGGCGGCGGACTGGCTGGAAACGGCGGCAGAAGGAGAGATTAGTGAGGTCATCCGCACCTACGGGGAAGAGCGGTTTGCTAAATCGATTGCGCGCGCGCTTGTTGCGGCACGGCAACAAGAAGCCATCCGCAGCACCGGGAAGCTGGCGAGCCTCATCGCCGCAGCGGTTAAACGGCGCGAACCGGGGCAGCACCCGGCAACCCGCAGCTTCCAGGCTATACGGATTTATCTCAACCGCGAACTGGAAGAATTGAGCGCCGTGTTGCCGCAATGCGTGGACAAACTTCAACCCGGCGGCCGCCTCGCGGTGATCAGTTTTCATTCGCTGGAAGATCGCATCGTCAAACGCTTCATGCGCGAGGAAGCACTGGGTGAACAAGCGCCCCGACGCTTGCCGATCCCGGCCGCCATGCTGAAACCGGGGCGGCTGAAACTGGTGGGTCGTGCGCAGCATGCGTCGGAAGCCGAAGTGGCCATCAACCCGCGCGCACGCAGTGCGGTGTTGCGCGTGGCGGAGCGCGTGACGTGAGCCGTCTGAACGCCGCGTTGGCCTTTGTGCTGATTGTGTGTGCGATCGCGGTCATTCAGGCGCAGCACCGCTCGCGCACGTATTTCGTGGAACTGGAACGTTTGAAAAAAGAAGCGCGCGCCCTCGACGAACAGTGGGGGCAATTGCAGCTGGAGCAGAGCACTTGGGCCAACCCGGCACGGGTGGACACGATCGCGCGCGCTCAGCTCGGGTTGGTGCCGCCGCCGCAAGAGCGTATTCACGTTGAAACCGGGCAAGCTGAAACGCCGGCCGGTACGCCATGAATTACCACTCACGCAAACTGCTCAAGCTCAATCTCGCCCCTTGGCGCATGGCGACCGTGGGCGGGCTGCTGCTGGGCGGAATGGTCCTGGTGGCGGGGCGCGCCTTCTATTTGCAGGGCCTCAACACCGATTATCTGCAAGGCAAAGGCGATGCGGTGTCCAACCGCAATCTCACCCTGCCCGCGCATCGCGGTCAGGTGTCCGATCGCCATGGCCAGTTGCTTGCCATCAGCACACCGGTCGAATCCCTGTGGGCGCGACCGGTCGAACTCAAATTGGCGACCGGTCAACGCACGGAACTGGCCAAGTTGCTCGGCATGACACCCCAGGAATTGACGAAAAAACTGACGCGCAGAACGCGTGGCGAATTCAGCATCAAGCGCCCGGTGACGCCGGAGCAGGCAGTCAGGATTGCCGCCATGGGCGTGCCCGGACTGCATTTGCGGCGCGAGTTTCGCCGCTACTATCCGGCGGGCGAAGTGGCCGCGCACGTCGTCGGTTTCACCAACGTGGACGACAAGGGGCAGGAAGGCGTCGAGCGCGCCTATCAGGACTGGCTGGCCGGCCGCGAGGGTGAGCGGCAGATTCTGCGCGACCGGCGCGGCAACACCATCCGCGACCTGGCGCCGATCAAGACCGCGCAGATGGGCGGCAATCTGGCGCTGGCGCTTGACCTCAAGATTCAATACCTGGCGCATCGCGAACTCGCCGCGGCGATTGCCAAACACAAGGCCAAGGGCGGCAGCGTGGTGGTGCTCGACGCCAAGACCGGTGAAATCCTCGCGCTGGCGAACCAGCCGATCTTCAACCCCAACAACCGCCGCAACTATCAACCGGGGCCGATGCGCAACCGCGCGGTGATCGACACCTTCGAGCCCGGCTCCACCATCAAGCCTTTCGTTGCGGCGGCGGTGCTGGAACGCGGCCTGTTTCATCCCGACAGCGTGATCGACACGCCGGAAACCTGGCGCGTCGGGTCCAAACTGGTGCGCGATGAGCACCCGCACCCGCGCATGACGGTGACTGAAATCATCCAGAAATCGAGCAACGTCGGCGCGGTGAAAATGGCGATGACGTTGACTCCCCGTCAATACTGGGAGGTGTTGCACCGAGCTGGCTTTGGCGAGCTGCCGGGTTCAGGCTTCCCCGGCGAGACGGCCGGGCGCTTGCGCGACGCCGGTAACTGGAAACCGGTCGAGCAGGCCACCATGGCCTACGGCTACGGCCTGTCGGTCAGCCTGCTGCAGCTGGCGCGCGCCTACATGGCCTTCGCCAACGATGGCGAGGTAATGCCCTTGTCCTTCCTCAAACGCGAGCCGCAGGAAATCGCCGGGGTGAGGGTGTTCTCCCCCAGCGTCGCGCGCGAGGTGCGCGCCATGATGGAAGCGGTGACGCAGGAAGGTGGCACCGGTTTGCGTACCCGTGTGCCGGGTTATCGCGTGGCGGGCAAAACCGGCACCGCGCACAAGCTCGTCGATGGCCGCTACGCAGCCGACCGCTATCTTTCTTCCTTCGTCGGCATGGCGCCGGCATCCAACCCGCGCCTCATCATCGGCGTGGCGATCGACGAACCGTCCGATGGGGTGTACTACGGCGGCAGCGTCGCCGGCCCGGTCTTCGCGCAAGTGATGGCCGCCAGCTTGCGTCAGTTGGCCTTGCCGCCGGATGCACCGGAAACCGCGACGCGCATGACCGAACACGCGCCGCTCGTCACGGCACACGCGGGCGGGGGCATGTGATGGCAAAATCGGGCGCCAAACCCAATCCAGCACCGCACGCGGCCCAGGCAATCCGGGAATCCGTGCCGCATATTCTGGAACGTCTCGGCATTCCGGTCGCCGAACTCATCAACGACAGCCGCAAGGCCGCACCGGGCGCGGTATTTGTCGCCTATCCCGGTGAATCGCGCGACGGCCGCGACTTCATTCCGCTGGCGGTCGCGCAGCGCGCCGACGGCGTGCTGTGGGATGCTGATCACTTCCAATGGGACCCAGCGTTCGACGTGCCCAACGCCGGGGTGGTCGGGCTCAAGCATCGCATCGGTGAAATTGCTGCGCATGTCTACGGCGAGCCCTCGCGTGCGATGCGCATGATCGGCGTCACCGGCACCAATGGCAAAACATCGGTGGCGCACTGGATTGCTCAGTCTCTCACTCGGCTGGGCCGCAAGACGGCAGTCGTCGGTACTGTCGGCAACGGCTTCCCCGGCGCGCTGACCCCAACCCTCAACACCACGCCTGATGCCATCGCCCTGCAACAGCGGCTTGCGCACTACCGCCAGCAGGGCGCGGTCGCCTGCGCGATGGAGGTGTCGTCGCATGGCCTCGCACAGGGGCGCGTCAATGGCACTGCTTTCAACGTCGCCGTGCTCACCAATCTGTCGCGCGACCACCTCGACTACCACAGCGACATGGACAGCTATGCTGCCGCCAAGGCACGCCTGTTCGCCTGGCCCGGACTCGACTGGATCGTGCTCAACGTGGACGACGCCTTCGGTCAGCAACTGGAAGGGGAAACGCGTCCCGCGCGCGTCGCCGGCTACGGGTTTGCGCGTGGCGCGGTGATCGGTGAAAGCCTGCGCCTGACACAGGCCGGCCTGCATCTCAAGCTGCGCACCGACTGGGGTGACGCCGAACTCGATGCGCCGCTCCTGGGCCGTTTCAACGCCGCCAACCTGCTCGCCGTGCTGACCACGCTCTTGGTGTCGGACGTGAAACTCGTGGATGCCTGCGCCGCGCTCGCCCACGTCGTGCCGCCGCCCGGACGCATGGAAACCTTGGGCGGCGGCGCTCACCCGCTGGTTTGAAGCGACTC
>JBGSZD010000233.1:0-3873 GCA_041750575.1 Thiobacillus sp.
TACTCCAGGTTCATCAAACCCGGAAGCATCGCAAATGTGCAAATTGAAATTCAAATCGTGGACACCCATGAATCGCTCAAAACCCGCATCGATAGTGGCTTCACAGCCTGTGCGGCTCAATTTAACCGGACACTACTGAGGTCAAATGCGCGCACGCCGGCGCGTGGCGGCACATCGTTCCCGCACGATGGCCGGCGCTCCGCCTCCCCTAGGTCGGCCACGCCAGCTTGAGTGTCCACACCGAGACTGGCTTGCCGCGACCGCCGGTAACCAGCAGAAAAACCTGATGGTAGCGGTCGTAGGCCATCATGTAATTCATGCCGAGCGGCGGCAGGTCGGCGTTAGGCAGGCGGGCGCAGCGGTTGCTGCCCAGGTCGTACACAAAGGTGTGGCTGGACTTGGCGCGCCCCGTCCGTTTGCGGCGCCCCTTCCCGTCCTCGACGAAGGGGGTGTCGTCCGCCACCAGCAGGAAGACGCCCTGCACGCTATCGTAGGCGACCGGAAAGTGCTGGCCCGGCGGGAAGGGATCGCCTTGCGGCATCTTTTTTTCCCATGAGCCTTTGTCGCCGGCACCTGCGCCCGGAGTATAGGTCCACACCGCATTGCTGTCGTGATAGTCTCCGAAGACTACGAACTTCCTGTGCCTCGCGTCGTAGTCCATGGTGAAGTGCATCTTGTGATGGTGCTCCGGCGTGGCTTTTTGCCACTGGTCGCGTGCGGGACCGATTTCCCACATGCCCGCCTTGTAGGCGGCAATGACGTCGCGGGCCGAGTCGTATGCCGAAGCCGCGGCGAAAAATTTGGGATAAGGCTTGCCCTTGTTTCCAAAGATGCGCCACTGGCGGGTTTTCAGGTCGTATATCCAGGTGGGATGGATGGTCGCCGCGGGAACGCTTTTACGGATCGGATTGTGTTCCGGCAGGGCACTGACGACGAGAGCATCAAGGCTGGGATCGTAGACGATGGCGTCGTAGGTATGCATGGCCCATGGAAGCAGGCGATCCGTCCCGGCGATGGCGCGGCCTGCTGCATCCGCCCGGTAGCTGGCCTTCGGCGCGCGCGGGTAGTGAGTCTCCCAGCGCCTGGTCGCGGGGTCGAATTCGTGAACCTCGTTGTCCCAGTCCAGACCGTGGGTGTTGGAGCCGAATACCAGGAGGGTGCCGCGCTTCGAGTCGTAGGCGATGCCGGCGTGGGTCTGGCGCGTCCAGCTGACCTGGCCGGGCTGGGAAAGCAGGTTCCAGGTGTTGGGTTTCAGACCGAGCAGGTGCGGATTCGGTGCTCGCGCCTCGGACACGGTCCTTGGCAGGGCGTCTCCTGCCGCCGCGGCCTTCCCCTCCTGCGAACCTGGCAGCCCGGTGACGGCCCAGCCGAGCAGGGAAACCACGAGTAACGTGCCGTACCGAAACCGCTGCATGAAAGGACGCGATGGCTATCGATTCCAGCGCGCGGCGGGATGAATCAAGGGCCTGTCCGGCTCCCGCGCCGCGCCCTGCGACGCCTTATCCAACACCCCGGAAAATTTGGCCGCCAATATCAGAATGATCATCAAATGGTAAGTCAAATCGAAATAGGCAAGCCCCAGGAAAGCGCCCCCTGCCCCGTACCCCACCAAACTGACCTGAATCATCGCGGCCAGGTCGGCCGCCCATTTACGTGCCGGGTCTTTCTTGCATTCTCGTATCACCTGGTTGGCACGCAGCCAGGTGAACACCGCAAGCAGGACAAACATGCCAAACCCGATAAAGCCATGCTCACCCATCACCTCGAAGTAGATGCTGTGCACATCGTGCACCCTGAAGGGTTCGGGCGCGTACTGGCGGAAAGTGGGCGGTCTGAACATCTCGAATCCGCCTCCGGTCACGTTGGCCTTGGCTACATTGAATGCGGTATGCCAGGCGTTGATGCGCCCCAGCGCCGAACCATCCTGCTCGTACTCCTTGATGGTGCCCATGCGGTCGTACCATGCCTGCGGCATGACCGCAGCCATGATCAACACCGCAGCCACTATGTAAATGCCCATGACAAATTTGTACCGACTCTTGAGCCACAGGAACAGGCCCATGGCCGCCATCGCCAGCAAGCCTCCTCGCGACTGGCTGCCGATGGCGGCAACGCCCGACAACACCATGGCGGACGCCAGCCCCAGGCGCACCCATTTCCGGGGCTCCTGCAAATGCAGGTAGCGGATCAGCGGGATGAGCATCGCCAGCACCAGCGCCATTTCATTGTTGCCGCCGAAGAAAGTTCCGGCAGGCCCTTGAACGCGATGCACACCGCCGTGGACGATGGTGAATATGCCGCCCTTGACCCCGTAGTAACCCAGCGACAGGGCAATGATCCAGATCATCCAGTGCAGATGCTGGCGCTCCTTGATGATCATGGCCGTGAGAAAAGCCATGAGCTGAATTTTCCAGACTTTGTCCCACTGGATCCAGGCCAGATCGGGGTAGAAGGCAAAGAATGTTGTGGTGAGCATCCAGCCGATGAATATCAGAAGCAATACCGTCTCGCGCGTCCAGACCATTTCCTTTTTCTCGCGCGAGAATAGGAAGGCCACGATAGTGACGATCGCGCAAATAGAAGCAAACGGAAAATCGTAGGCAAACCCCCAGGTCTGTCGATGCGGGTTCATATAGCCAAGCCAGCACCACAACATGATGCCGACCCAGGGCCGCTTGAAAATAAACGGGAGCGCGCCGAAAACGATGGCGGTGACCAGCAGGTCTCTCATGTGTTTCTCTCCTGCATTTCGGTGGGGATGCTGATCCCAACCATATCCATCATCGAGGCATTCGGCAGTACGTTCCGTAGCGTCAGGTCGTCTTCCACTATGCGCTGATTGCGTTTCAGCCAGGGGGGATGGCAAATCGACAGGTCAAACCGGAGGCTGAATTTCATGATCTCGATTCAGATGCCCGCCTGTGCCAGCGCACCCGGCAGGGGAACGTGACTCACCACATAGCGATGCTTGCCCGACGCTTCGGGCGCGATGACATCCAGCATCTTCAAGTCCACGTCGAGCGAGACGCCCAGGCGGGCACGCAGGCCTTCTGCCACGGCTGTGCGTGCCGCATCGTTCCAGCGTGCATCCGGCACAACCTGGACTTCGATTCGTTCGATCGTATGCTGAATCAGTTTGAACTGGCCCACACCCGGAATCGCGCGCAATACATAGATCACCGCCAGCGCATGCATAATGCGGCCGTCAGCGGCGACGATGAAATCGGTCTGCCGGCCAACCACCTCCTCCAACACGTCGAGGCCGCGCCCACCGGGGTCGGCCTTGCCCGAACAACGCACCACATCGCCGGTGCGATAGCGGATGAAGGGCTGTGCGGCGGACACCAGGCTGGTAATCACCGCCTCGCCCTCCTCGGCCGGATTGCCGGCCGCATCGAGCACCTCGATAAGATGCGTTTCACTCATTTGCAGCAGCATCCCGTCCGGCGACTGCAAGGCCATCAGACCGGCATCGCGTGCGCCGTACTCAACCGAGACCGGCACACCGAACACCCGCTCAATCAATTCACGCTGATGCGGGAACAACGGCTCGCCGGTGCTGCTCACGACACGCAGTGCCGGCAAGCACAGCTGGATTCCTCGCGATTCCGCATGGGCGGCGAGCAGCGCCAGGCTGCTGGCATAGCCATAGATCGCTTTCGGATTCCAGCGCGCAAGGGCCCGCAGATAGTCGCTCATGCGTGCGGGCGACATTTCGAAGGCGTTCAGCAGCAGCTGGTTCACCAGGCGGTCACGCAGCGTCTTGATGCGGTCTGTCTTGTTCAATTCCATCGGCGCGCCCCACAGGTAGACTTCGCGGTCGCCCGGCTCGACGCCCCACCAGCGCCGTGCGCGCAGACGGCCGGCGGCGTC
>JBGSZD010000234.1:0-8288 GCA_041750575.1 Thiobacillus sp.
ACGCCGGCAACGTGGCACAGGCGATCCTCGACGACAAGTCCGAGGCCGCGCGCGCTGCTGCCGAGGCTTGGGCCGCGCTGTTTCCCGGACGCTATTATTTGGAGCTGCAACGCTTTGGCCAGCAGCATACCGAACGGCTGATCGACGGCCTGCTCGATATTGGCGCCGCGTTGAAGCTGCCAGCGGTCGCCACGCATCCGATCCAGTTCATCGCGCCGGACGATTTCAAGGCGCACGAGGCGCGCGTCTGCATCGCCGAGGGCATGATGCTGGGCGATCCGCGTCGCCCGCGGCCGTTCACTGCCGAGCAGTATTTCAAGACGCCGGACGAAATGGCCGAGCTGTTCGTCGACCTCCCTGAAGCCCTGCAGAACAGCGTCGAAATTGCCAAGCGCTGCAACCTCACGCTGGAGCTCGGCAAGAGCAAGCTGCCCGATTTCCCTACGCCCAACGGCATGGGGCTCGACGACTACATGCGGCAGCGATCCATCGAGGGTCTGCATGCGCGCATGGCCAGCCTCTATCCCGACGCGGCGGAGCGCGCCGCCAAGTTGCCGGAATACACCGAACGGCTGGAGTTCGAGCTCGGCACAATTGTTCAGATGGGTTTCCCCGGCTACTTTCTGATCGTGGCCGACTTCATCAACTGGGCCAAGAACAACGGCGTGCCGGTGGGGCCGGGGCGGGGTTCCGGCGCGGGTTCGCTGGTGGCGTACAGCCTCGGCATTACCGATCTCGATCCGCTTGCCTACGATCTGCTGTTCGAGCGTTTCCTCAACCCCGAGCGGGTGTCGATGCCCGACTTCGATATCGATTTCTGCCAGGATGGGCGCGACCGCGTGATCCAGTACGTGAAAGACCGATACGGACATGCTGCGGTGTCGCAGATTGCCACCTTCGGCACCATGGCGGCGAAAGCCGTATTGCGTGACGTCGGCCGCGTGCTCGACCTGCCTTATTTGTTCGTAGACAAGTTCGTCAAGCTGGTGCCTAACGAACTCGGCATCAGCCTGGCCGAGGCGCGCGAGAAGGAACCGCAGATCGACGAGCGCGCCCGCAATGAGGAAGAACTGGCCGAACTGCTGCCGCTGGCGGAAAAGCTCGAGGGCATCACCCGTAACGTCGGCATGCACGCGGGCGGGGTGCTGATCGCACCGGGCAAGCTCACCGATTTCTGCCCGCTGTATCAGGCCGAAGGTTCGGAATCAGCCGTGTCGCAGTTCGACAAGGACGACGTCGAAGCGATCGGCCTGGTGAAGTTCGACTTCCTCGGTCTGCGCACGCTGACGATCCTGGCCGAAGCGGTGCGCTTCGTGCAGCGCCATCCGGGGAGGGAAGCATTCAGGCTGGAAGACCTGAAGCTCGACGATCCGGCGGTGTACAAGCTGTTCGCCGACGGCAATACCACTGCGGTATTCCAGTCCGAATCGCGTTCGGCCAAGGATCTGGAAAAGAAGCTGAAGGGCGATTGCTTCGAAGACATCATCGCACTGATGGCGCTGAATCGGCCGGGGCCGCTCGGCTCGGGCATGGTGGACGATTTCATTGCGCGCAAGCAGGGCAAGCAGAAGCCCGAGTATTTTCACCCCGACCTCGAACCGGTATTGAAGTCGACCTACGGCATCATCGTCTACCAGGAACAGGTGATGCTGGTGGCGCAGATTCTGGCGGGCTACAGCCTCGGAGGTGCCGATCTACTGCGGCGCGCGATGGGCAAGAAGAAGCCCGAGGAAATGGCCGTGCAACGCACGATTTTCCTTGAAGGGGCGGCCAAGCGCGGAGCCGATACCAAAGTCGCCGAGCGGCTGTTCGACCTGATGGAGAAGTTCGCCGAATACGGATTCAACAAGTCGCACTCGGCCGCCTACGCGCTGGTGGCATATCACACCGCCTGGCTCAAGGCTTACTACCCAGCCGAATTCATGGCGGCAACGATGTCGTCGGAAATGTCCGACACCGACAAGGTGCGCGTGTTTTACGAGGACTGCCGTGCCAACGGGCTGACGATGCTGTCGCCCGACATCAACCTGTCGGGCTATCGATTCGAGCCGGTCAGCCAAACCGAAATCCGCTACGGCCTGGGCGCGATCAAGGGCAGCGGCGAGGCGGCAATCGGCGCTATCGTCGCCGAACGCGAAGCCAACGGTCCCTACAAGGGCCTGTTCGATCTGACGCGGCGGGTGGACAAGCGTTATCTCAACAGGCGCACGCTCGAAGCGCTGGTGAAGGCGGGCGCGTTCGACCGCCTCACCGATCACCGCGCCAGCCTGATGGCCTCGGTCGGCGCCGCACTGGAAACCGCCGATCGCGCGGCGAGGAGCGGCGGCCAGGTGGGTCTGTTCGGCGAAGTGCTCGACGGCGGCGGCGAAGACCTGATCGATGTGCCGCATTGGCTGGAGCTGGAAAAACTGCTGCAGGAAAAATCCGCGCTGGGCTATTTCTTCAGCGGCCACCCGTTCAAGTCGTACCTGGCCGAGGTGTCGAGCTTTGCCAAAAAGCAGCTCGACAGCCTGGAGCCTTCGCGCGATCCGGTGATGCTGGCCGGTATCGCCGTCTCGCTACGCACCCAGATGACGCGGCGCGGCAAGATGCTGATTCTGCTGCTGGACGATGCGACGGCACAGGTCGAGGTGGTGATTTTCAACGAGCTCTACGAGCAGAACCGGCATCTGCTGAAGGACGACGCCCTGCTGGTGATCGAGGGCAAGGTCAACCGTGACGATTATTCCGGCGGTGTGCGGGTGACGGCGGAGCGGATTTACGACCTGGCTGGCGCGCGTACCCGCTTTGCCCAGGGGCTGCGGCTGGCGTGCAATGGCCAGTCGAACGGCCGCAAACTGGCCGAATTGCTGGCGCCCTACAAAACCCAGGAGGGCGGCTGTCCGGTGTGGGTGGAGTATCGGAATCCCCGCGCGCGCTGTCAGGTACGCCTGGGCGAAGACTGGCGGGTCAGGCTGGACGACCGTCTGCTGGAATCGCTGGGAAGCTGGCTCAAGCCCGAAGCGGTGAACGTGATTTACTGAATTGTGTGGTGCGATAGATACAAAATGGCCAATTCATGACTTTTCTGCAACAGGTTGTTGACAGGTATAACGTTATATTAGATAATTCTAATAACACTGAAGTCGCCGCAATGGCGCTTGGTGTTGTCTCCTCCAATCCTCCTCCTTTGGTGGATACTCCGCCCGGCTCTTGAGCCGGGCATTTTTTTGCCCGGCGTTTCCGCTTTAGCCACTTCGTTTCTCGAACACAGCGAAATGGCCCTCGGCCACGCTTAGTACGATGCGTTCGACGCGAGCCATGGGCGGGCCGGTTCTGCTCCAGTCGAGCAGCGCATCAACAGCTTCGACGGAGCCTTGCACCACGGCTTCCACTGACCCATCCGGCAGGTTGCGTACCCAGCCGGTGACGCCCAGGCGTTCAGCTTCGTGGCGCATGGACTCGCGGAACCAAACACCTTGCACGCGGCCTTCGATGCGCAGGTGCTGCGTCTTCATGCCGGCTTATTTGACTTTCATGCCCGGCTGCGCCCCGCTGTCCGGCGACAGGATAAAGAGGCCGGGCGCGTCGCCGGAAGCCGCCAGCACCATGCCTTCGCTCATGCCGAACTTCATCTTGCGCGGTGCGAGATTGGCGACCATCACGGTCAGGCGCCCAACCAGTGCTTCCGGTGCGTAGGCCGACTTGATGCCGGCGAACACCTGGCGGGTGCCGAGTTCGCCAAGATCGAGGGTGAGACGTAGCAGCTTGTCGGCGCCTTCGACGTGCTCGGCATTGGCGATGCGCGCGATGCGCAGGTCGATCTTGGCGAAGTCGTCGATGCTGATCGTGCTCGATTCCGGCATTGCGGCCGCTGGCTGCGCAGCGTGCGCCTGTGCTTCGGCGTGGCGCACCGGCGCGGGTGCTGGCGTAGGTTCAAGGTTCTGTTTGTTGGCGTCAACCATGGCTTCGATGGATTTGGGGTCGATACGGGTCATCAGGTGGCTGTACTCGTTGATGCGGTGGCGGATGAACAGGCTCTGGGCGTTGTCCCAGGCCAGCGGTGCGATGTCGAGGAAGGCCTCGACCTGCTCGGCGAGTTTCGGCAGCACGGGTTTCAGATACAGCGTCAGCAGGCGGAAACAGTTCAAGGCAACGGTGCAGACTTCGTGCA
The DNA here is from genome assembly GCA_041750575.1 of Thiobacillus sp. Taxonomy (GTDB): domain Bacteria; phylum Pseudomonadota; class Gammaproteobacteria; order Burkholderiales; family Thiobacillaceae; genus Thiobacillus. The sequence goes on from JBGSZD010000234.1 coordinate 4,154, forward strand.
GGCGATACACCGCCTCCGGTTTCTTCGCCAGTTCCCACGGTTTTTCGTCCGCTACATACTGGTTGGCGCGGTCGGCCAGCGCCATGATCTCGCGCAGCGCACGGCCATAATCACGGGATTCGTAATGTGCGGCGATGTCGGCGGCGGCAGCCTGAAACGCGCCGATGAGCTCGAGATTGGCGACGCCGTCGGCGAGCTTGCCATCGAAATTCTTGTGGATGAAACCAGCAGTACGGCTGGCGATGTTGATGAACTTGCCGACCAGATCGGAATTCACTCGCGCAACGAAGTCATCGAGGTTGAGGTCGATGTCTTCCATCGTGCCGTTGAGCTTGGCGGCATAGTAATAGCGCAGCCATTCGGGATTGAGTTTTTGATCGAGGTAGCTGGCGGCGGTGATAAAAGTGCCGCGTGACTTCGACATTTTCTGGCCGTTCACCGTCAGAAAACCATGCGCGTACACCGCTGTCGGCAGCCGGTGGCCGGAGTATTTCAGCATCGCCGGCCAGAACAGCGCGTGGAAATACAGGATGTCCTTGCCGATGAAATGCACCAGTTCGGTCGTGGCATCCGGACCCCACCAGGCGTTGAAGTCGAGACCTTTGTCGGCGGCGTATTTGGCGAAACTCGCCATATAGCCAACCGGCGCATCGAGCCACACGTAGAAATACTTGCCTGGCGCGCCGGGGATTTCGAAGCCGAAGTAGGGCGCATCGCGGCTGATATCCCAGTTGTTGAGGCCGGAGGCGAACCATTCCTGCATTTTGTTGGCGGCTTCTGCCTGCAGCGTGCCCGAGGTCGTCCACTCGCGCAGGAAGGCTTCGCAGGCGCCGAGCTTGAAGAAGTAATGCTCGGAATTCTTGTGCACCGGCGTCGCGCCTGACACCGCCGAAACCGGATTCTTCAGTTCGGTGGGGCTGTAGGTTGCGCCGCAGACTTCGCAGTTGTCACCGTATTGATCGAGCGCGCCGCACTTGGGGCATTCGCCCTTGATGAAGCGGTCTGGCAGGAACAGGTTTTTCACCGGGTCGTACAACTGGGCGATGGTCTTGACGTCGATCAGCCCGGCGTCCTTGAGACTCAGGTAAATCTTCGACGCCAGCGCGCGGTTTTCCTCCGAATGCGTCGAATAGTAGTGGTCGAAGCCGATGTGAAAACCGGCGAAGTCGCGCGTATGTTCGTCCCACACGCGGCCAATCAGTGTTTCGGGGGTAATGCCTTCCTTTTCCGCACGCAACATGATTGCGGTGCCGTGGGTGTCGTCGGCGCATAGGTAGCGGCAGTCGTGGCCGCGCATCTTCTGGAAGCGCACCCAGATGTCGGTCTGGATGTATTCGACCAGATGGCCGAGATGGATGCTGCCGTTGGCGTAGGGCAGGGCAGAAGTAACGAGAATCTGGCGCGGCATGGTGAAGCCTGTTGGCGGAAAACGCGCATTTTACCTCGCGGGGCTGCAAATGCCCGGCCACATCAACGCCTGCCTAGAAGTATGAACCCGGCTGCTTGAGGAATTCGATTTCTTCGGGCGTGCTGGGACGTCCCAGCAATGCGTTGCGATGGGGGAAGCGGCCGAAGCGGACCACGACATCGCGATGCTTGTGTGCGTAATCGAGGAAACCGTCAAACAGGCTGCGCTCGGCCGCCGTCGCTTCATGGGCGAGTTGTTCGTAGTAGGCAACGGACGAATCCTGCATTGCAACCGATTCGGCGTGTTCCAGCGGCAGGTAAACGAACACGCGCTCAATCGGCGCGACGAGCGCATCGTCGCCGCGCTGAATCATGTCCAAGGCCAGCGCCAGCGATTGCGCATCGTAAGCGAACGACAGGCCGTGGTTGCGGTGAATATGATGCGGAAATTGATCAAGCACGACGATCAGCGCCAGTTGTCCGCGCGGGGCGTCGTTCCAATGATCGAGCTGGCCCCGTCCGGCGGCAATAAGCGTTTCGGCAAAACGCTCAACCACCAATTGGTCATTTGCGCTCGATTTTCCAAACCAGAGCGGGTTTTGACGTGCAGCAATGTCCATCGCCGAACCCGTCGCGCCGAACCAGAAATCGAGCACAGCATCGGGCGTGGCGATCATGGCGCTTAGAAAATATCGTCGGGCAGGGCGTTATGCGCGCCGTCGCAAAACGGCTGGCCTTTGGTGTGCTTGCAGTTGCACAGCCACACCGTGGATTTTTCCCTGATGATGAACGACGCCGGTTCCAGGCCGGTGCCTTCGTGCGAGCCGTCGCAAAAGGGTTGCGTCATCGAGCGGCCGCACGAACACCACCAGTATTCGCCGGGTTCGAGTTCAAGTTCGACCGGGTTGCGTTCATACACTATGGGCTCGGACATGGAGCGGCTCCTGAGAAAAGGCCATTCTAGTCGCATCGGACGCGTGCAAATCCTTATGCTCATTGTGTCAATTCGGATCGAGCGTCACGAAAAATGACGCGGGATCGGCACAGGATTCCGCAAGTGATGGAGCCTTGAATTCCAGGGCGCTGAATCAAATGGGAGAAAGTGGTCGGGGCGAGAGGATTCGAACCTCCGACTCCTGCGTCCCGAACGCAGTACTCTACCAGGCTGAGCTACGCCCCGAGGCAGATGGTGGGTGATGGATTGTGATCCGAACGCCCCGTTCCCTGTTGCAGAACTACCGGGAAAACACAAAAAACAGCGCGGTCAAAAACTACGGTCAACCGCGAAAGCCGCTAATTGTAGCAAAGCTGATTTGGAATTTGAATCCGGCAGGACAGAAATTGCTTCGTTGGCCGTCTGAATTTCGCGCCGCGCGACTTCGCGTGTGTACTGCAGGGCGTGTGTGTCCTTGATGGCGGCGAGCACGCTCTGGAATTCGGTGAGGCCGCCGTGCTTGATGGCCTGGCGGATGCTGGCAGCCTGCTCGGCGCTGCCGTGCTTCATCGCATACAGCAGCGGCAGGGTGGGCTTGCCTTCGGCCAGGTCGTCGCCGATATTTTTTCCGGTTTCGAGGAAATCGCCGGAGTAGTCCAGCACGTCGTCGATCAGTTGGAACGCAGTGCCGAGGTGCATGCCGTAGCGTGCCATTGCGTCCTTTTCGGCTTCGGTCCCGCCGCCGATGACAGCGCCTAGCCGGCCTGCGGCCTCGAACAGTTTGGCGGTTTTGTAGCGGATGACGCGCAGGTAATTCTCTTCGTCGATGTCGGGGTCGTGGCAGTTGAGGAGTTGCAGCACTTCGCCTTCGGCAATGGTGTTGGTGGCGTCGGACAGGATGCGCATGACTTCCATGTTGTCGACCGCCACCATCATCTGGAAAGCGCGCGAATAGAGGAAATCACCGACCAGGACGCTGGCGGCGTTACCGAACAGCGCATTGGCGGTTTCGCGACCGCGCCGCAGTTCGGATTCGTCGACCACATCATCGTGCAGCAGGGTGGCGGTGTGGATGAATTCGACCACCGCGGCAAGTTCATGGTGCGCCTTGCCCGAATAATTGAAACAGCCGGCCGACAGCAACACCAATGCCGGACGCAGCCGCTTGCCGCCGCTATTGATGATGTACTCGGAAACCTGGCGAATCAGCACCACGTCGGAATACAGGCTTTGGCGGATGACATGGTCGACTGCGCGCATGTCGTCGGCTAAAAAGGATTGCAGGCTCTCCAGAGACACGATATTTAGGCCTTACAGGCTTGTTATTTGGATAATCCTGCAATGGTAGCAGCCCGGCCGGCCTTTTTCACCGTCGCGTGAATCTTCAAAAGACTTGTCGAATGGTTTGACTTGTGGCGGGTTCGCCGCTAAAATCTCGCGCTTTCTTGGGTTCGTATTGGTTGGAGACCCCCCATGTACGCAGTCATCAAAACCGGCGGCAAGCAATATCGCGTGAGCGCTGGCGACAAACTTAAAATTGAAAAGCTCGAAGCCGAGATCGGCAGCGAGATCACCTTTGACCAGGTATTGATGGTGGGCGATGGCGCCGACATCAAGATGGGCGCGCCCATGCTGCGCGGCGCCACGGTCACCGCCACGGTGCTGAATCAGGCACGCGGCGACAAGATCAAGATTTTCAAGATGCGCCGCCGCAAGCACTATCGCAAGAGCCAGGGCCATCGCCAGTACTTCACCGAAGTGCAAATCGGCGGCATCACCGCATAAGGAGCACAT
>JBGSZD010000235.1:0-3014 GCA_041750575.1 Thiobacillus sp.
GGGCGAACGCGAACTGGTGAGCGATTGCCGTTCGCTGGCGAAATTCGAACTGCGCGGCATTCCGGCGATGGTGGCCGGTTCTGCGCGTATCCGCGTCACCTTTCAGGTCGATGCCGACGGTCTGCTGTCGGTGGCGGCGCGCGAGCAGAGTACCGGCGTCGAGGCCAGCGTGCAGGTCAAGCCCTCGTATGGCCTGGGCTATGAGGACATCACCCGCATGCTGAAGGACGCATTCACCTATGCCAAGGACGACATGTTCGCGCGCGCGCTGAACGAGCAGATCGTCGACGCGCAGGGCCTGATCGCCGCCACCCGCGCGGCCATGGCGGGAGACGGCGCGCTACTCGATGCCGCCGAAACCATGGCGATCGAAACCAGCATTGCTGCCCTTGAAAAACTGCTGACCGGCACCGATGTCAAACTTGACCATCTGGCCATCAAACGGGGCATCGAGGCGCTGAATGCGGTCACCACCGACTTCGCCCAGCGCCGCATGGACCTGAGCGTGCGACGTGCGATGGCCGGGCAAAAACTGGAAACCTTCGGCTGAGTTGCGCATGTTGAACGACGCATTCATTGAATCCCTGCGGGTGAAGCTCGAAGCCCACCCGATCTACGCGGCCGTGCGAACCCTCGACGATCTGCGCGTGTTCATGCAGCACCACGTCTATTCGGTGTGGGATTTCATGTCGCTGATCAAATACCTGCAAAATGAAGTTGCCCCCGCGCGCTGGCCGTGGACGCCGAGCGGCGATGCCTCGGTGCAGCGCTTCATCAACGAACTGGTGCTGGAAGAGGAAACCGACATTTCGCTGCCGGGTCACGAAGGCCATACCAGTCACTACATGCTGTATCTCGCCGCGATGCGCGAAGTCGGCGCCGATGCCGACACGCCTGTACGCTTCGTGCGGAAAGTGGCGGAGCAGGGCATAGCCGCGGCACTAGCTTCCGGACTGGCACCCTTGCCATCCGCCACCTTCACCCGCACCACCTTCGATTTTCTTGCCAGCGGCAAATCGCACACCGTTGCCGCCGCGTTGGCGCTCGGACGCGAACACGTCATCCCGTCGATGTTCCGTGCCTTCCTGTCGCGCATGACGGTGACCGAAGCGCAAGCCCCGAGTTTCCACTATTACCTCAACCGCCACGTCCATCTGGACGAAGACTTCCACGCGCCGCTGTCCTTGCGCCTGCTCGCCGCCCTGTGCGGCGGCGACACCAATAAATGGCGCGAGGCCGAGGCGGCGGCGGAAGCGGCTGTCAACGCACGCTTGCAATTCTGGGATGGCGTGCTTGCTGCCCTGCCTAGTCAACAATCCCAGGCGGCCTGACCCGGCTCAACCACTATGCCCCAACTCATCGTACTGCCCCACGTCGAACTCTGCCCGGAAGGCGCCGTCATCGACGCCAAGCCCGGCGACTCCATCTGCGACACTCTGCTCGCCAATGGCGTCGAGATCGAACACGCCTGCGAAAAATCCTGCGCCTGCACCACCTGCCATGTCATAGTGCGCGAAGGCTTCAATACACTGGAACCTTCCACCGAAGAAGAGGATGATCTGCTCGACAAGGCCTGGGGACTGGAACCGCAGTCGCGGCTGTCGTGTCAGGCGCGCGTGAACAGCAGCGACCTGGTGATCGAAATTCCAAAATACACCATCAACATGGTGAAAGAAGGACATTGAAATGAAGTGGACCGACTCCCTCGACATCGCCATCGAACTCGCCGAGGCCCATCCTGAAATCGACCCGCGCACCATCCGTTTCACCGACCTGCATGGCTGGGTGATGGAGTTGCCAGACTTCGATGACGACCCCAATCATTCCGGCGAGAAAATCCTCGAAGCGATCCAGATGGCGTGGATCGACGAAATGAGCTGATGGATATCGGGGCACCATCCAGGCTATCGCGCAATGAAAAAGGGGGCTGCTAGCCCCCTTTTTCATTGCGCTGTTTTGCGCTGGGAAACGTCAGAACTTGAAGACCATGCCGGCGGAGATCAGGTCGATGTCCGCTTCTCCGGTCCCGCCATTGGAGTCCGAGCTGCCCGCCTCGAAATAGCGCTCCCACTCCAGGCGCAGACCCACCGACTTGGTGAAGTTGTACTGTGCGCCCAGACCGACAGACCAGACAACGTCGGTATCACCCGCATTGTTGGTCGGCGTGCCGGCAATGGTGCCGTTGACTTCGGTATTGAGGAAATTCATCCCGCCTCGGCCAATCAGGGAGACGCTGGGATTGAGCGCATAGGTGCCGACCATTTGCAGGGTCATTCCGTGGGTTTCCCGGGACCCGGTCTTAGCACCGCTGTAATCGACTTCGCCCAGATCGGCGTAACCGACTTCCATGGCAATGTATTCATTCACTTCCAGACCGCCGTACAGTTTCCAGGCGATATCCGAGTCGTCGCACGAAGTGCCGGCGGGGCAGGAAATGTCCGAGCTGGACTGGCCCACGCTTGCGCCGAGGAAGGGGGCCAGCGTGAAATCGAAAAAGCCGGCGGACGCCGGGGTGGACAAGGCCAGTGCCGAGGCCGCAGCAGCAGCGAATCGCATTTTGCGCATATCAAACTCCTCCAGAGCTAATTTTATTGTGATGACGGAAAGCAAGCTCGGTCTCTGACGTGGGTCAGGACGCTGACTAAGGTGAACCGAGTGCAGATTAATCGATTTTTCCGATTTAAGGTAGCCTTAAGCTTAAAGGACGAGGCTTCCCAAACTGGGCGGTCTGACCCAGGCTGCACGGGCCCATCAGCTTGCAAGACGCATTTTAATGGCAAGCCCCATTCCTGAATTTCCCATGCCTGTTTGGGCCACCGAATAGACAAATATCTCACCCGATGAAATCACGCCTGCCTCGTTTCACTGCACTGCCTTTTCTACCCTATGCGCTGTTGTTTCTGGCTATCGCCAGCCTGACGCGTTTGGCATTGGCGTTGCACGCTGGCCCGGCCAAAGCGCCGCTCTTGCTCTGGCCCGGCCTGTTTCTGCGCGGCGTCGGCTTCGATCTGGCG
>JBGSZD010000236.1:0-2017 GCA_041750575.1 Thiobacillus sp.
CTGCGCCAGATCGAAGCGGGGGAGGCACGCCGCGAACGCCTGCGCAGCCACATCGCGCAGTTGCGCAAGGGCCTAACTGATCTGAAAACCGGCACGCTGATGCCATCCACGACACCGATCCAGCCGCTGCTGATCGGCGCAAATGCCGACGCGGTGCGATTGTCGCAAAGTCTGCTGCAGCGCGGCTTGCTGGTGCCGGCCATCCGCACGCCGACGGTGCCCATCAACGCGGCGCGGCTGCGCATTACGCTGTCGGCGGCGCATAGTGCTGACGATGTTTCACAACTAGTTGAGGCGCTGCATGCCATCGCCTAAACCGGTTCTCGCGATGGTGCACGGCTGGGGCATGCATGCCCGCATGTTCGATGCGCTGGCTGATTTGTTGTCTGCCGATTTCGACATGCTGGTACTGAACCTGCCGGGGCATGGCGGACGCGATGCTTTGTCGCACAACACCCTGCAAAGCTGGGCGGACGATCTGGCGCAGCAACTGCCGGACAACGCCACGCTGCTCGGCTGGTCGCTTGGCGGGCAGGTGGCGATACGTGCCGCGCTCGATCACCCGCATAAAATCGCGCGCTTGGTTCTGCTGGCATCCACGCCAAAATTTGTTGCAGCAGAAGATTGGGCGCACGGCATGTCCACCATCGACTTGGAGGATTTCGCTGTGGCACTGATGGCTGACCCGCAGGCCACGCTGCTGCGTTTTCTGAGTCTGCAAACGCGCGGCGTGCCAGAGCAGAAAATCCTGTTGCAGCAATTGCGGCACAACCTGCAGGGCTTGCCCCAGGCCCATGATGCTGCCTTGTTGAGTGGCCTGGCGATTTTGCGCGATACCGATTTGCGTGCGGAATTGCCGCGTATTCACCAGCCGACGCTGGTGCTGCACGGTATGTTGGATACGCTCACTCCGCCAGCGGCCGGCACCTGGCTGGCTGAGGCTTTGCCCGCTGCACAGCGCATCGAGTTTGCCCGAGCCGCGCACGCGCCGCATTTGTCGCATGCCAAGGATGTGGCCGCAGCGATTGGACGGTTCGCACATGTCTGACGAGCGTGACCGCTCCCCCCTCCCCAACCCTCCCCCGCCTGCGGGAGAGGGTGCGAACGCTATACCCCAACCGATTAAAGAACTCGATTTCACCGAAATACGGCGTGCCTTCGGTCACGCCGCCGCCAGCTACGACGCGCATGCTGTGTTGCAACGCGAGGTGTGCAACCGCCTGCTGGAGCGGCTCGATTTCATGACGCTGCAGCCGGGGCGTGTGCTCGACGTCGGCACCGGCACCGGCTATGGGCTGGCACATTTGCGCGCACGCTATGCGGAAGCCGAGCTTTGTGCGCTCGATATTGCTCCGACGATGCTGAACGCCGCGCGCACGCGTTTGCCGCAGCCGACCTGGGCGCAGCGCGTGCTCTCTCGCCTCATTCCTCACCCCTCACCTCTCACCCATTGGGTATGCGCGGATATGGAGCGATTGCCGCTGACGGCCAACAGCACGAACCTTGTCTGGTCCAGTCTCGCGCTGCAGTGGGCGCACAATCTCGAAGCAACGCTCAAGGGATTTCATCGCGTGCTGGCACCGGGCGGCCTGCTGATCTTCGCCACCTTCGGCCCGGACACGCTGAAGGAATTGCGTGCCGCCTTTTCGGCCGTGGACGATGCGCCGCACGTCAACCAGTTCGTCGATCTGCACGACATCGGCGACATGCTGATTCACACCGGTTTCGCCAGTCCGGTGATGGAAATGGACATGCTGACGCTGACTTACACCGACCTCAAAACCCTGATGCGCGATCTCAAAGGCATCGGCGCGCACAACGCGGCGGCGGCGCGGCGGCGCGGCCTGTTTGGAAAATCGGCGTGGGTGCGGCTGGAACAGGCGTACGAAACGCAGCGGCGGGAAGGCCGCCTGCCTGCCACCTTCGAGGTGATCTATGTCCATGCCTGGACGGGCGACAAAACGCAGCGTGAAGACGGGCGCCAGGTGATCCAGTTCGCCATCGGCGAACGCCGCCG
>JBGSZD010000237.1:0-3477 GCA_041750575.1 Thiobacillus sp.
GGCCGCGACCAGCGTGTCGCTCCGAAACGGTATGCCTTGCGCCACAGCAACCTCAGCGCCGCGTTCATCGGCCGCGAGTGCATGGTAGGCCGCATCGCCAGGCGCACCCTGGTGCAGATGAAGAAAATCCGCATGATTGAGCTGCACCGCGCCCGCATGGGCGTGGATAAATGGCGTCATCGTCTGCAGGACGACAAAAAACCAGAGCAGCAGGGAGCGGGTACGGGTGGGCGGCACAGTCGGATTGCGTTTTTCGGGTTAGGACCAAATGCACGTGTGAGGTTGCAAGATACGGATCGGCGTCATCAACCCAATCAGAAGCCATGGATTTGACGACAGCTACATTGTGCTGGTCGATCCTTAAGCTTGCCTTAAGTTCCGGAGGCGAGCCTTTCGCTGTCTGCTTGAAGCGCATCGGCTGAAAGCCTCACCAATCCGGAGCCTGACTCAATAACTGGGTGTTGCGTTCATCCAAGCAACTGAATACGTTCGTTTCAAGTTGGATACCACTCGCTGAAACGACCGTGGCGGCACAGCAAATACTTTCTGATAAGTGATTTGGGCAGATAGGTGCTTCATTCTGTCGTGTTCCCTTGCGGCTATTTGCCGCACGCCGGCCACAGCGCGGCGCCATAAAATAGACCATTAGCAAATTACTATTTTCTACTGTTCGTCGCCAAAGGAGTATCACGTGTGGCTGTTCAAACCCATCGTAATCATTGCTGCATCGATCCTCTCCACCACTGTTGCCCAAGCGGAGGACTACTCTGCAGAAGCGATCAACACGTTTCGCTATATGGTCGAAGAAGAAAAACTTGCCGGCGATCTGTACGAAGTTTTTTATACGCAAACCGGGCTGAAGATTTTTGGCAACATCATGAAATCCGAAGATCAGCATGTTGCTGCCCTGGCGACACAAGCCGGACTGGCCGACATCGACATCAACGACTTGGTCTCGCTGCCAAAAGGGACTTTCCTGAATCAGGACCTGCAATCGCTGTACGACAGCTTACTGGCGCAGGGAAGCGCTTCAAGCTTTGCAGCGCTGACTGTCGGCAGAGACATCGAAGTCCGCGATATCGCCGACATCAGCGTGGCCATGGAGGTGCTTCCGGCGACGTCTTCGCTCTATTCGACTTACGACAACTTGCGTACGGCATCGGGAAATCACCTGAACGCTTTTAACAAGCAGCTCGCAATGTACCCGCAGCCGGTTCCCGAACCCGAAACCTACGCCATGATGCTGGCTGGCCTCGGCCTGGTGGGAAGCATGGTCCGCCGACGTAAGGCCGCGAATCGACTTCGCCGCACCTTTGCCTGAGAGACCTGCTTTTCAAGGCTCGAATTCTCCCTGGCTAACCCCAGTACGTTTCTGCAACCCAGGAATCCCACTCTTAAGGTTTCCCTAATCTGGCGCGCTTACAGTCTGCCCAAATCCACTTTGGGAGACTGCCATGACGCACCCATCCACGCCTCGTTCATCCCTCCAGCCGTATCGCGCGTTCGACCCGCTGTTGCGCATGCTGCACTGGGTACTTGCGCTGTCCATCGTCGCGCTCATCGTCACCAGCCAGCTGGCGGAGGCGTTCGAGCACGGCCCGTATGAAAAAACGATCTGGAATCTGCACATCCTCGCCGGCTATGGCCTGAGTGCCGCGCTGCTGGCCCGGCTGTTATGGGGTCTCGTCGGGCCGACGAGCGCACGCTGGAAAGATCTGTGGCATCCGTCGGTGTGGAAAGACAGTTTGAAAAAACTGCGCCTGCCGCGCGCGCATCGCGTCGGACACGACCCCATCGCCAGCCTGGCCTATCTGTTTGCCTATGGTGTGATGGCACTGATGGCCGCCACCGGGTTGGGGCTCGCCGCCAGCGAGTTCCAGACCGGCCCGCTGGCCGTCTGGTTCGGCGGTGCGGAGTGGCTGGAAGACGTTTTGAAAGACCCGCATGAAGTCGGTTTCGCCCTTATGCTCGGCTTCGTCGGCCTGCACATGGCGGCGCTGGTGTTCCACCAGATGCGCGGCGAGCGCGTGGCGCAAAGCATGGTGACCGGTAAACAATATCTCGGCGTGAAAAGCGAGGCGCCGCATGATTAAGCGGCTTGCCTGGGCGGGATGGGTGCTGTTATCCGCCCACACGGCGGCAGCGGACAGTCCCGCAAGCTTCATGGCGCGCTACGCGCAGCAGGCTGGCGTAGCGGTATCCGCCCTGTCGCCCGTGCGCGGCGAAGCGCTCTACCGCAGCGAGCATCCCGGGCGCAATGCCCAGGCCGTGAGCTGTGCCCGCTGTCACACCGCCAATCCGAAGCAGGCCGGACAGACCCGCGTCGGCAAGCGCATCGAGCCACTAGCGCCGGCAGCCAATCCGGAACGTTTCACCGACGCAGCCAAAGTCGAGAAATGGTTCCGTCGCAACTGCATGGACGTGCTGCAGCGCGAATGCAGCGCACAGGAAAAAGGCGACTTCATCGCCTGGCTGACTCAAATCAAATAAGGTGGAAATCATGAATACAATTTTGCGCGGGATCGGCGTGCTGGCGGTAACCGGCACGGTCAGCCTGCTGGCGTTTTCGCTGCCGCCAGGTGAGGCACGTGGCGACAGCGGCGACGATGCGTTGCCCAGGCTGACGCACAAAAACTGGCAACAGGAATGTGCGAGTTGTCACCTCGCCTATGCCCCGGCATTTTTGCCGAAGGCATCCTGGCAGCGTCTGATGAGCGGCCTCGACCGGCACTTTGGTGAAAACGCCAGCCTTGATCCAGTAACGCAGGCTGATATCCTGCGGTTTCTCGAACCCCACGCTGCCGACAGCGGAAACAGTCGCATGGGCCACAAGGTGATGCAGCGTTTGGGCGCGAACGAAGCGCCCCTGCGCATCACCGAAACCCGCTGGTTCGTGCGCAAGCACGACGACGTGCCGCGTGCCGCGTGGATGCGCAAGTCGATCGGCTCGGCGGCCAACTGTGCGGCCTGCCACCGGCAGGCGGAACAGGGCACGTTTGATGAGGATGCGGTCAGGATTCCAAAATAAACCCCCTGAGTGAACCCAAGGATAAAACCAAGCGATGCGCATACTGCTGGTGGAAGACGACCGCCTGTTGGGCGACGGATTGCAGGCTGGCCTGACCCAGGCGGGCTACGCCGTCGACTGGCTGCGCGACGGCGAAGCAGCCGTTGCCGCGCTATCCACGGAGAGTTTTGCAGCCGTGGTGCTCGATCTGGGCTTGCCCAAGCGCGACGGCCTGTCGGTGCTGCAATGGCTGCGCGAACGCCGCGACGCCACACCGGTGCTGATCCTCACCGCGCGCGACCAACTGGAAGACAAGGTGCGCGGCCTTGATCTGGGCGCCGACGATTACGTGCTGAAGCCCTTCGATCTGGACGAGATTGCCGCGCGGCTGCGCGCACTGGTGCGGCGCGCACACGGTCGCCCGCAGCCGGTTCTCACGCTGGGTGATATCGAACTCGACCCGGCGGCGC
>JBGSZD010000238.1:0-3731 GCA_041750575.1 Thiobacillus sp.
GTGGCGGGGCGACTTTCAGAATGCGCGGCAGTTGCTGCAGGCCATGGCGCGCCGCATCGACCGCAAACCGCGCAAGCCCGCTTCGTCGCCGACCGAAGCCTTCAACTTCCATTGCCAGTACCAGTCCCAGCGCGCCCGCACACTGGGGATGCTGTTGCTGCCGCTCGATGCGGATTACGGCATTCCCTTGCGCCGCGCGCCGAATGTGAAACTGGCCTGTGCCGAAGCCTATGGTGCGGGCGATGCGCCCTCGGTGGTTTCGCTGCGCGAATTGCTCGGCGTGATCGGCGCCCACGAATGGCGCAAGAAAGGCGTGGACATCCCGGCGCTGGGCGAGCGTATTCACCCGCACTACGGCGTGTTTTCGCCGGTGCGCGGTGAGTACATTCAACTGGTGGCCGATGCGTTACTGCCTTCGTCTGAGCTGGCTTTCGACATCGGTACCGGGACCGGTGTGCTCGCCGCGGTGCTCGCCAAGAGAGGCGTCAAACATGTTATCGCCACCGACCAGGACCCGCGTTCATTGGCCTGTGCGCGCCAGAATATCGCCCGGCTTGGACTGAAAGGGCGGGTGGAGATTGTCGAGGCCGATCTGTTTCCGCCAGGGCGCGCGCCGCTTGTCGTCTGCAACCCGCCCTGGTTGCCCGCGCGCGCCAACTCGCCGCTCGAACAGGCGATTTACGATCCGGAAAGCCGCATGCTCAAGGGCTTCTTGAGCGGGCTGGCGGCGCATCTCGAAGCGGGTGGCGAAGGCTGGCTGATTTTGTCCGACCTGGCCGAGCACCTGGGGCTGCGTACACGGGAGTGGTTACTCGCTGCTTTCGACGCCGCCGGATTGAACGTGGTGGCGCGGATCGACACCCAGCCCACGCACCCCCGCGCCGCCGATGAGACCGATCCGCTTCACGCTGCGCGCGCGGCCGAGGTGACGTCGCTCTGGCGCCTCGCCGCACGAAATACCTGACCCACAAACTCATCACGCTTCACAGGAAAACGCATCATGAATACCCGCCGCCACTTGTTTACCTCCGAGTCCGTCGCCGAAGGTCACCCGGACAAGATCGCCGACCAGATTTCCGACGCCATCCTCGACGCGTTTCTGGCCGAAGAGCCCGAGGCCAAGGTGTCCTGTGAAACCCTCGTCGCCGATAACCTGGTGGTGATTACCGGCGAGTTCAAAACCGTCCGCAAGGAACTCTTCGACGAGGTGCGGGGACGTGCCGAAGCGATTGCCCGCCAGGTGCTGCGCGACATCGGCTATCGCGATGCCGAAACCGGCATTGATCCCAACACCTGCGAAGTGCAGGTGCGCTTCAATCACCAGTCGATCCAGATTCACAAGGGCATCACGCTGGCCGGCGGCGACATCGGCGCCGGCGACCAGGGGCTGATGTTCGGCTATGCCTGCGACGAAACTCCGGACCTGATGCCCTACCCGATCTGGCTGGCGCATCGCCTGATGCAGAAACAGGCCGCGCTGCGCAAATCCGGGGCCTTGCCCTGGCTGCGGCCCGATGCCAAAAGCCAGGTCACCGTTGCCTACGAAGGGCAGCAGATGGTGGGGGTCGAAACCGTGATCATCTCCACCCAGATCGAACGCAATCTCGATCCGGCCTGGGTCGCGCAGGAAGTGGCGCGCGAAATCGTCGACCCGCTGGTGCCGATGGCGCTGCGCACGCCGACCTTCAGACTGTGGGTCAATCCCGCCGGTCCGTTCGAGATCGGCGGCCCCAACGGCGACACCGGCCTCACCGGCCGCAAGATCATCGTCGATACCTACGGCGGTTCCTGCCCGCACGGCGGCGGCGCGTTTTCTGGCAAGGACCCCACCAAGGTCGACCGATCGGCAGCGTACATGGCGCGCTACATTGCCAAGAATCTCGTCGCAGCGGGTTATGCCAAACGCTGCCTGGTGCAGCTGGCGTATGCCATAGGCGTGGCCGAGCCGGTTTCTCTGCTGATCGACACCTACGGCACCGGCACCGTGCCCGATCAAAAGCTGGAAGACATGGTGAGCTGCACTTTCAAGCTGACCCCGCGCGGCATCATTGACAGCCTCGACCTGCGGCGCCCCATCTATCGGCAGACCGCCGCGTACGGGCATTTTGGACGACCCGAACCGGACTTCACCTGGGAGCGTGTCGATCAGGCGCAGAAGCTGGCGCAGTTCAACGCCTGACGCAGGCCGAAAACGCTACGCAGCAGACCTTGGTAAGGAAGCCCGGTCGCAGGTCGCGCCCCGGTGCTGAAGTAGTGCCGCGATAGCAGCAAAAAAAAGATGCAGGGTGCGCGGATACACCCTGCATCGAGAGCCAGCTCTGGACGCGTTTATTGCGCCGAATAAAACCCGGCGCCAAGCTGTCGCCCTCATACGACAACCCGGCGTCGGCAAAGCTTCAATGCCTTAGCGTTTCCCTGCTTGATTCCGGGCCAGCGCGGAGCCGAAATGGATCTGCTCCAGCGACGGCGTTTCCGCCTGAGTCGACTCCGACACCATGATTTGCGCGGGGGTTTCCGGCAGCCTGGCCACGCTGGCGCCGGCGGCGAGCGTCGCCACATCGCCGGAAATCGTGCCGCCTTCCTCGATCATCAGCGCGCCATAGCGGATCACGCCGGTGACCTTGCCGGTGGCGTAAATCACCAGTCGTTTGCGGGCGGTCAGGTCGCCTTCGAAGCGGCCGCGTACCTCTGCCACGTCGATCTCGGCCTTGCCCGAAAACACGCCGCCCTCGGCGATGCGAATATCGCGGCTGTCCATCGACGCTTCCACGCGGCCTTCCACCACCAGAATCTCGCAATCGGTGATTTCAGAGCCCTTCAGCTTGATGTTCGGTCCCACGATGAGCTTGTTGCCGTCTTCGCTCGGCGCGGATTGCGTTGTCTTCGGGTGAACGTCTGCCCGGGCTGCCTCGGCCGCCTTGGCGGAATCGAGCGCCGATTGGCCAAGCCGGTTCGAATCGGGTTTTACATTGCTGGTGTGCATCAGGTTTTTGAGCATGGATGGACTCTTTCGGTAGCTGGGTTGAAACGCTCTGGTGTGGTTGCGCCCGGAACTGGGCACAACGGTCCAACAGCAATACGCGGGCCAGCACTGAAAACCCCTTGATAAACAGGTGGATAAGGAATGGGACTGAGTTTGTCGAGAGGAAAAACAGGGCAAAACGTCGCCGCATGGCGACAGGTAATCCGGCTGCTTCAAGGAATGGCTCGGTAAAACAAAAAGATAGGAGCGTTTGTGGGTGTCGTCAGATGGCGACACCCACAAATCGGAGGCAGCCGATTGGGCTAGGCTGCCTCCCCCAGCTTTCCTCGACTGACGCTTTCGCCATCTCCGGGGCGAAGCGACCAGAACGACAGCGACGACAGGATGGTCAAGCCGCCCACCGTCAGAAAGGCATGGTGCAGCGCGGTCGTGACCGCCACGCGGTCGGTTTGCGGCAGGTCGCCCAGATACCAGCCGGCGATCAGCGACCCGCAGGCCAGCCCGAAACTCATCGACATCTGCTGCATCGAACTGGCGATCGTGCTCGCCATGCTCGAATCGGGCGTGTCGATGTCGGCATAGGCCATCGAATTCATGCTGGTGTATTGCCAGTAGTGTCCGGTTAAATTGAGCCGCACAGGCTGTGAAGCCACTATCGATGCGGGTTTTGAGCGATTCATGGGTGTCCACGATTTGAATTTCAATTTGCACATTTGCGATGCTTCCGGGTTTGATGAACCTGGAGTAA